>JAUWRA010000093.1 GCA_030610815.1 Methanosarcinales archaeon | reverse complement strand
TAGACCCGGTCACATACGACTTTTTAGAGAAATTCGTACTATCCCTGCTTATAGGTCTGCTCATAGGTATTGAAAGAGAGCGTAAATCAAATACTGGTGACATCTTTGCCGGGATCAGGACATTTGCCATAGCTTCAATATCTGGAATGATAGCCACATATATCGCAATCCAGCAGGGAATGCCGAATATATTGTACCTGACCATGATATTCTTTATCATAGTAGCTACAGTTATAATATATATCAAGAACGTGGTGTACCGCCAGGTAGGGATTACAGGCGGGATAGCCTTATTTTTTGTATTCCTCATGGGTGTGCTGGTTGCTTATGATTATTACCTGTTCGCCATAATGGGGGCACTGGCCGTAACATTCCTGCTTATTGAGAAATATACACTAAAGAATTTTGCAGTTAACCTGAACCAGGACGAGATAACCAATGCAATCCAGTTCTTTATAATAATATTCATACTATTTCCCATAACACCCAATACCACTATCATGGAAGTGATAAATCCCAGGTACATTTTGGGTATAGTGGTTATTGTTGCGTCCATGAGTTTCATTAGTTTCCTTCTTATGAAAAAAACCGGTCCCGAGCGGGGCATACATATTTCAGGCCTTATAGGAGGACTGGTCAACAGTGAGGCCACTACAGGTGCACTGGCAGCACTTGCAAAGAAGAAGCATATCCTGATGAATGTAAGTTACCATGGGATCATCCTGTCCAATGCAACAATGTTGATAAGGAATATGGTAATTGCCTTTATCGTGGACCCATCAGGTCGGGTTCTGATCATGATGCTACCCCCGCAATTGCTGCTTACTGCTGCAAACATAGGAATGGTCGTAAAGGATAAACAAATACACCATGTGAAGTATGAGGCACTGGAGATCGAATCACCATTTGCCCTTAAACCTGCATTCAAGTTTGCATTTGGGTTCACAGTACTGATCATACTGGCACATTATCTCAATATCTGGTTCGGGAGTGCCGGTGTCTTTGTATTAGCACTGGGCGGACTGGTGAGTTCGGCGGCTGTAACCGCATCGGTAGGAGCACTTGCCTTTGGCGGCAATCTGTCACCTACCACAGCAGCCCTTGTGGCAGTGCTTGCAAGTATTATCAGTACATCAAATAAAATTGTCCTTGTAAGACTGGCTGGTTCAATGGAACTATATGTTAAGGTCAGGCGCAGTTTCCTTATATTAATGAGTGTGGGAGCAGTTGCGTTCCTGTTATGGATATTGGTTATCTATATTACCGGGCTCTCTATAAAGTTATAAAAACCGTGTGCGTACCATGCATGAGATTGCCGGGTGTGGGGTCAAAGGTTTTATCGGTGAATGAAATAGGATAGATAGCAGACCAATATGTTAAGGTGATATTGAAAAATGAGTGATGGTGTTTATGTAGGCTACCCAATACGTTTTGACGATTTACCTATTATGGTGGCTAGTGACTGTGTCGAAATAAAATCCTTCTTTCCTGCCTCATTCAAGGATATACCATCAATTTTCATTGAGTGCGGTGGTGGATTGATAATACGAAAATAATCAGGGATTATTTAATTTTTTTTATAATATCAAGTATTCAGTAAATAATCGTTATGCTGCAAATCATTAAGAGACAAAAACTGTAAAATAATAGGGAGGATGGAATAAATGAAATTAGATTCACTAATCCAGGAATTAGAAAGAATACATGATGATTTTAAACTTATTCCCGTTAAGGATATAGAAGTAGCCGAATGGGTGCGCTGGAAATGTGAATTTGGATGTAAAGCATTTGGGAAGCACTTGACATGTCCGCCTTATACACCAGGGCCAGAAGAGACCAGAAAGTTATTAAAATGCTATGAACAAGCGCTTATCACACGATTTAATAATGTACAGCCAAATTTGAAGGTGCCGCCTGCGCATCTCCATCATTACCTCTGGGATGCGATATTAACAATGCACAATACGATGTTTGAATTAGAAAGGCATGCTTTCCTTGCAGGCTATTACAAAGCGTTTGCAATGGCTGCACTACCTTGCTCTTTTTGCCGTGATTGTCTGCCAGAGAAAGAGGATTTTGCTTTAGACCACGCAGCTAAGCGATTCTGTAAGCATCAGGATAAAGCAAGACCATCTATGGAGGCATGTGGAATAGATGTATTTAAGACCGTGAGGGCAGCAGGATATGAATTAGAAGTTCGCACATCATATCAAGCGCAGATAACTTTCTTCGGATTGTTGTTGATTGATTGAGCAGTTGAAGTGAAAAACACAAGATTCGGTAGTGTCCTGAATTACGTGGCCTGGGGTATTAGTAGTGAACTACTTAACAGTAGATAATATATAGCACTTTGACAAATTTCTTCGTTGGTCTAACGTTTTATCTATTCCTGTAATGCACAAAATTGTATATCAAAACAGATGCCACCACCAGCACGATGAAGTAGGGCATATAGTGCTGGACCGGCCCCAGGTACTGCATTACAGTATCAGCGGTCACAGCCCAGAACACGGAAGCAATCAGGGACGCAGTGGCTACCACAGGTACGATCTCCCGCACAGAGAAACCCAGGAGTTTTGCAAAACATGCAGTTGCAAGCCCTCCCGTCATCTGGAACGGGATAAAACAAATAACGAATAGTCCCACAAGGCCGAACTTATGCATCACACCGCTTTTATTGGAAGTGATTATCTCTGAGAAGTTCATGAACGGTGCCAATAGCGGGAACTGCTTCAACTCCTTTTGGAATAATACAAATATAGGCAGACCTACTAACAAGGCACCGATATCAGATATGAAACTGACCAATATCAGCAAGTGAATGGACATCCCCAGGGATGCACCATTCAGCATAGCTAACTCCCGTCCGGACACCAACTGGGTAAAGAAGACCAGTAGTAATTCCTTCAACAGTCCAAATTGGTGAAATATCAAAAGCACTAATGAGATCGATATCACTCCTGTTACGAATACTCCTATAAGAAAGCGGTCCGAGTCTGTTTTTTCGATGCTCATATTATTTTAGCGATATATCTTTGGTTTGATTATCAGGATAATAGATAACTATTTTCAATTCACATTCAAATTCACTATCATCTCTGGCTGTACTTCCTGCAAGAGTTCACAAACCCATCCATTAACACTGCAGCCGGATGTGTGTGCATGTAGCTGGCCAGGGTATTATATTATTTTCACGGTTTTGCTATACGCCATCGTATCAGTACACCGTTATCCATTTGCTCCAGTGATACAAGTTCCAGTCCGGCAGCATCCGTATTATCAGCAAACCCTGCGCCATCAACCAGTGTAGGTGCGTCATTGCCTCCAAGGAAGAGGGCACCAATATAAGTAAAAACTTCATCCACCAGTCCCTGGGATATCAATGACCAGTTAAGGGTCGCCCCTCCTTCTACCATCAGTGTACCAATGCCGAGTTCCTTCAATCTGGACATAAGTGCCACAAGGTCCACCCTGTCCCTGCCAGTGGTTATGATGGTGGCTTTTTTCTTGAGTTTTTCGACCCTGTCAGCAGGTGCCGTTTCACTTACTGCGATTATCCTCTCCCCTTCGCCCTTCTTGAAAATATCAGCATCAATCGGGGTTCTTGCTATACTGTCCACTATAATCCTTACCGGATTCTCACACCCGTTACGCTCCTTGCGATTGCGCCTTAAGTCCCGGGATTTGACTGCAAGGCTGGGGTCGTCGGCCAGTACAGTGCCTATGCCAACCATTACGGCATCGGCACCTTCACGTAAATGGTCCACCCTCTCAAAATCATTTTTTCCCGAAATCCTGACCTGTTTGCGCTTGTATGTGGAAATCTTACCGTCTGCTGACATGGCCGCATTAATAAATGTATAAGGACGCATCATCCCTGAATTGATTGTTAGGGTATATATTATTGATTGTTTGGTGAGTATGTGGGTGAATGTCAAAGGACTAACTCATATAGAAGTATTAACATCCCCTTCATGCCCACACGGTCAGGCAGCAGTTAACATGGTACGAAAAGTTGCCGACTCGCTATTATATATCATTGCGACAAAAACCTTAGTGGCTACTCCTGAAATAGTGCGATTATTCAACCTGCAGGAAGGCAAGACCTACGACTGGGAAAATATTAATGGATTCCCTGCCCTACGTGAGCGGAGATAAAATTATTTTTTCAAAGCTTCGGCGATTCTTTCGGGCAGGGTGTCGAGTTTTTCATTCATACTATGTAATACCTGTGTATTTTCTTTTAGTAATGCGGTGTGCCCGGTTAATGTTGAATTTTGGTCTTTTAGTATAGCGGTATGCTCGGTTAATGTTGAACTTTGGTCTTTTAGTAATGTGGTGTGCCCGGTTAATGTTGAATTTTGGTCTTTTAGTATAACGGTATGTTCGGTTAATATTCCAATGCCTTTATCAAACCGTGCCATGTACTCCAAAACATCATCCACGGCAATGCTGCCAAATGGTGACGGCAGGGCGATATCTTCAATAATCTCAATGGTATCTATGGTAGTGTCTGGGCGGTCTGACTTCAAATCATCAATAAATTCGTTTAAAACAGATTCTGGACCACTGGCCATAACTTTAACTGATCCATCCACATCATTAAAAACGAATCCTGCTAATCCTCTAGCTCTGCCGTGAGCTTCTACAATCTCCCTATATCCTACCATCTGGACGTGATTAGATATTGTTGCATATATGTTTTTCATTGCAGCTGACATCTAATCTATTTTTGAACTTGTTAGTATTATAGTTTTTTGGTGTTTGCTACACTGGGCTTCGGGCTTTTCTTCATGGTGTGCCGGATTTGGCAGGCACCGGGTTACTGGCGTGTGGACGATACATATAAATGATAGACTGGCATTTGTAGGTGTGCCCAATCAGCTGATGCATTGAAGCTGATGGTAATCTTTTTAGCCCTGGTGTAACCATATCAAGTAATTCATGAAGGTAATCAAATGAGTATAGAGTACGGCGTTAAGACAAAAACAAGACCAAATCTTGTGAAGGACCTGGTACCTGGAGATATTCTCCTGGTTGGATCTGAGGAAAATGGAGACGTTTTCAAAGTAGTCAAGATTAACAATAAAGAATATCTATTCCAGCAGATAAACACCGAGGCTGCTTACGCTTACAGCCGGGGTGTAATGAACCAGAAGATCATGGACTTCGATGTACTTTATGATACATATTATATCGTCACACATGAAGACCTTGAACAATAGGCCCAAGGTTCTTTCCCATATTTTTTTCCAGACATATTATTGTTGAATCCTTACCCCATGCCGCCATTGCAATAACAATCCTGCAATGCTCTATCCTTTGTACACGCTTCCAACCACTTCCCTGATACGCTGTACTGTTTTCGGGCCGATAGATTCCACTTCCATCAGTTCATCCGGACCAGCCCTCATTACACTTTCCACACTCCCGAAATGCTGCAACAACTTGCGGGCGGCGACGGGGCCTATATTTGATATGGAAGATATAATATATTCCTGCTGCTCACTCAACGTCATTGCCGTTTTCCTGCCGTGGAGACTGGGGGTGCGTTTCTCATCCACCTGCTCACGTTTTGCAATTACCAGTATCAGAGCCGCCGTATCTTCAGCATCCCTGGTACTTATTATCGGGATACCGAAACCAGTTGCAATAGATGCCAGGACTCCCCTTATGGCGTTGGGATGTATCTGCCTGGCCGTATACAGATTGTCACCTTCGATAATAAGTACGGGCCTGTCATAGGTCCTGGCCAGGTCAGAAAGCTGCCCGAAGATGTTCCTGTCCTTATCAATAATGGAATCCAGAAAGTCCATATCGGTCTTACGCTCGATAGCCACCCTGTCACTTACGATATAATCCCCCACTTCCAGTGTGGTCAGTATGACATCAGCCCCGGCACTCTCAAGAGCCCGGGCCACGCCAGAGCGTATCTCGCGCCGGTCTACATATATCTGCAGTTTTTCACCTGAATAATCGAGCAGTTGTTTCTGTCCTGCCTTTTCCATAGGCTGCTCCGGCGCCCCCCGTATCCCCGCCATCCCTAGCTTCTCTGGCGTCCCCGACTTCTCCTGCACCCCCGGCATCTCCGACTGTTCTGGTATTCCCGTCATCCCCGACTGCTCCGGTGTCCCCGGAACCACTGTACCCAGCGTCCCCAACGTCCCTTGAGTCCTCAGCATTCCAGTACCTGGAATACCTGGTGTTTCACCAAACGGCTGGGCATTTCTGGTATCGCTCAACTGACGCATCTTACTGTTCATGGTCTTCTCTTTACGGCGGCTGCTCCAGTAATATGCCTCATCCTTGGTACCCTTGGCGACCAGCACAACCACTTTCCCGGCATGACTGCGTCCCGTCCTGCCCTTACGCTGGATGCTGCGGATCTCCGAGGGTACGGGTTCGTAGAACAGTACCAGATCGGTGGCAGGGATATCCAGCCCTTCCTCTGCTACTGAAGTGGCCACCAGGGCATTATATTCTCCTGACCTGAACTTATCCAGTATCTCTACCTGCTGTTTCTGGGTCAGGCCCGTATCCTTGTACTTGCTCGCCTGCCCCACGAACCTGACCGGGCGCACGTTGTCAATACCCTCCAGGTTTTTGGTCACCAGTTCTGACATATCCCTATAATTAGTGAAAATTATCACCCTGGAATCGGGATTGTTACGCAACTGCCCGGACACAATATCCTTAACGATCTCAAGCTTTGGGTGCGTAACATCCATTTCCTTCAATGCATACATGGCCTGGCGCATATGCACATCCTCCACCAGCCTGCGGGAGGCCTTACTGCCGGATTTTGAGCCTGCCTCATGCTCCAGCCGTTCGAAATATTTAGCAAGTGCTTCAGGTCCCTGGGTCTCAGTTATCTCGATTGCATGGCTTACTTTTAGTATCTCTGCCACCAGGGATATGGCCTTGAACACCTGCTGGTCCGGTCCACTTCTCAATCTAGACTGAAGCCTGGATTGGAGGTCCAGAAGTTCCCGTTTATTCAGATATTTCCTGTTCGGGTCAATAAAATCCAGTTTAGCCAGTTGTTCAACCCTGTTATCTAAAACCCGCTGCATAGAATCCTTCAACCCCTTAATTTCCACTGGAACAGTAATATGCCGCCATTCAAGGTCACGATAGTGGACATAGGGCTTGACATCAGGGTCATCATCGGTTCTTACCTGTACTTTTGATATGGATAGGTTGCGGCAGACCTCCTCGATCTTCTCGCTGCTGGCACCCGGACTGGCTGTTATGCCCAATACCAGCGGGTCCTTTGCCTGGAACTGGTATTTTTCGGCTATATAGACATAAGCATAGTTACCAACTGACCTGTGTGCTTCGTCAAAGGTGATATGGACTACATCAGACAGGTCTATCCTGTGCGATAACAGGTCGTTCTCAATTACCTGGGGTGTGGAAACCACTATGCGGGCATCCTTCCAAAGCGCTATGCGCTTTGCAGGTGGTATACTGCCTGTTAACACTATGATCTCATCAGGCGGCAGGGTCATGAACTTTTTCAAAAATGAGGCATGCTGCTCAACCAGGGGCTTGGTGGGAGATAGAATTATGACTTTACCGCTCATTGCCTGGAGCAGGTTTGCTATGACGATCAGGGCCACTATGGTCTTACCAAGGCCAGTAGGCAGCACCACAAGTGTGGACTGCTTAAGTGCGGCTGCGGCCAGGTTGAGCTGGTACAGCCTCTGCTCGATAGCATCCGGTTTAATAAGCGGATGGGTGATAAAATCAGTTGTCTGCTTAACAGTGTCCTGTTGGGGTAGGTGTGTTTCCATTTAGGATATTGTAATCACTACCACCTTAAAACGCTATTTATTTAATGAGCTTTCTTGTGTACTGCTAAGGAGTCTGCCGGGAAAAAGAGCATCGTCAATGATACTTTTAAATTTATTAACTGAAGTGCTTTAGGTTATATAGATATATAACGTATTCCAAAATAGTACAACGTGACTTTAGAAACTGTTGAAATATTAAACGATTTTGTATTGATCTTTAGCCTCTCAATAGGCATTGTTTTCTTATTTCATAAGCTGCGTATTGTCCCTATTGTAGGATATCTTGTCTCGGGTGTGATAATCGGTCCTTCCGTTATTGGTCTGGTAAAAGACCACACAATGATCGAACTGTTTGCTGAGATTGGGGTCATACTGTTACTGTTCACAATAGGTATCGAGTTTTCACTAAAAGAATTGATAAGATCCAGGAGAACTATCGCGATGGGGGGTGGGATGCAGGTGATTCTGACCATTGTAGTTGTGACTTTGATTGCAATTGCGGCCGGACAACCCCCTGGAATTGCCATATTCTTAGGATTTTTAGTATCTATGAGCAGCACAGCCATTGTACTCCGGATACTGTCAGAAAGGGCTGAAATGGAGAGTCCGAACGGAAAAGTTACTATTAGTATTCTGATATTCCAGGACCTGAGCATCATCTTGATGGTCCTGCTTGTGCCATTACTTGCGGGTACTGCCGGGACATCATCCACTGCCATGATATTCTCGATACTGAAAGCTATTGCGATCGTTTTATTATTAGTAGTAGCAGGAAGGTTCATTGTACCAACCATATTATACCAAATTGTCAAGACCCAGAACAGGGAACTGTTCCTCCTGTGTATGATAGTCATCTGCCTGGGTACAGCTACATTGACCTCCATGGCAGGATTATCTCTTGCCATAGGGGCATTCATAATTGGTTTGATCATCTCGGAATCAGAGTTCTCCCATCAGGCGCTGAGCGACATACTGCCTCTCAGGGACGTGTTCAACAGCCTGTTCTTCATATCGATAGGCATGCTCCTGGACCTGGGATTTGTACTGGATAATTTTTCAATTATACTGTATGTAGTCATCCTGATCATCCTGATCAAGTTCATGCTGACCATGGTCACTACCGTTGTACTGAAATATCCCATACATACAGCCTTCCTTGTAGGACTGTCCCTTGCCCAGATCGGCGAGTTCTCTTTCGTGCTCTCGTTGATAGGTATCCAGCATGGCCTGTTGAGTAATGATATTTACCAGATATTCCTGGCCTCTGCTATCCTGACCATGATAGCTACGCCATTCATGATCCAGATAGGACCAAGGGTAGAGGACTTTATAACCCGTCATGGTAAGGAATCTGATCACATCATGAAAGAAACAGTAGGGTCTAAAATTGAAAAACATGTGGTTATCGCTGGCTACGGCATGAACGGAAGAAATCTTTCAAAGGTGCTGTCTGCCGTAAAGATCCCCTTTGTAGTAGTGGAAATGAACCCTGAAACTATGATATCTGAAAAGAGGAAAGGTCTGCCTATATTCTATGGCGATGCCTCAAAAGAGGATGTCCTTAAACTTACCAATATCTCAAAGGCGAAGATACTGGTTGTTGCCATATCTGATCCTGCCCATACCCGCATGATGGTCAAGACTGCACGAAAACTGAATCCAGGTATCTATATAATTACCCGTATACGCTATATCAGCGAACTGGAAGAACTGTACGAACTGGGTGCCAATGAGGTCATACCGGAAGAATTCGAAACTTCCATCGAGATATTTTCAAGAGTGCTGTCAAGGTATCTTATTCCGAAAGAAGAGATCCAGAAGAATGTTGAAAGGGTGCGCAAGGATGGATATGAAATGATCAGGGATATATACCATAAATCCAGGTCTATTGATGATCTGGGGCATTACCTGACAAACATTGAGCTCGAGACTTTCAGGGTGATGGGGGGATCAATTGCCGACGGAAAAACCCTGGCTGAACTGAACCTGAGGAAGCAATGGGGATTCACAGTGCTGGCTATCCAGAGGAAAAATGATGTGCTGAGCAATCCTGATGGGGAGGACAAACTCCTGGAAGATGATATTGTTGTCCTTATGGGAAACAGTGAAAAACTTCCTGAGGTATCTTCAGTTTTTGCTGCTTCATGAATATGAATATCTGATTTGCCTTAGTCGAATGGATTCTAATCCAATTTATTTATTTTCTGGTAACTATTCAGCCATCCTCAAGACTGGATACCGATGGCGAAAATCAGATTATTTGTGTCCATGTTGATACATTTTTTAGTTTTTAATACTGAGTCTATGTCCATCGATTTCAAAGGTGTTTGACAATCGTGTACAATTAT
>JAUWRA010000131.1 GCA_030610815.1 Methanosarcinales archaeon | reverse complement strand
TAAGGCAGGCTGTTTGAAAAGAAAAGAACGGTACTGATAATGAGGACAGCACCCAATATAGCCTCAAGCGTATAGGTTAAGCCGTGCTCGTTTTCGGAAAGTTTCGATGACATAATTCACACCTCTGGCAATTCTTCTTCTATTCTAATATCTTTATCCACAAACACAATAGTGGTCTTTGAGCCATTGTGTATGAAATCTACACTATAACCATGCAAAATGGCAAGGTCTTTCATTTCATTTTCAAACACTGTGAGATTATTTGGTTTGGTGTAATCCAAATATTCCGGATCTTTGTAGATATTAATATATCGTTCCCTGACATCCTGGTAGTAATAAGTTGAGTCCATATTCTCCCGGTTGATGGACTTCTCGCCGGTACTCAGCGTTGAATACTCATACGATGTTATCAGCACGATAGCAAGCACTACAGTTACACATGCGATCAATATCAACTGCCCGGTTTCATCATCAAATTTCCGCATGCTACCACACCCACATGTTTATTCTGTAATGGATCACTTCATTATCAAATTCCAGATATTCTCCTGCAGAATCCTTTATGTAAACATACCTGTCCACCACTGATGCAGTATTGAGATGAGCCCCATTCACATTACTGAGATTTGTTTCAAGAGGTGTCGAATTAAATAGTGGTTGTCCGACCGGATGTATTTGCATATAGAAATCGTACCCTGTGAGACCCAGCGCCCTGGTAGCGTTCTCACGCTCGGCCATTGACGTATTAGAGTTAGGGAAGTCCCACCATTTAACATTGATCCCACTGGAATAATAGCCCGGTCTCATCAAAACCTCCACTTTTCCCTCATCAAGTACTTTATGTGCCGTATCCTGATTGGCACCACTATAGACCAAACCTATATTCGTGACGTTTGAGTAGTTTGTTGAATTCCATTTTTCTTCCCACTCCGGTTCTCCCATATTCTGCACTAAATTATCCGTAGCCCTTGTGGCCGTCATATACTGTTTGATACGCCAGTCCCTATCCTCGTGGGATATATTTGGCATGATCATAAGTGCGCCTAACATAGCCGAAACAACAAGTACTACTGCGAACATAAGATCGATGGAGACCGATGCATTGTCATTTTTGGTTATTCTATCCAAAGCCATGCCCCTGAATTGTTCTTTATCATTTTGATGTTCATCTCACCCGATCCGCTGTACACGAGTCCCGTAGCGTTCACATGAGTGTCAATAGAATTGAGCATAGTGATGACCTCATAATTTCCCCCTTCAATGTTCACCGATGCCATACCTTCGGATGTCGCATTCTTTAGTGTGATACTGTAACCTTTCCCTCCCAATGTAAGAGGTATGTCACGTTCCATATAAATAGTGATATTGTTAGTTGTGTGTGCACTTGTGATGTACATATTCGTTATATCACGGCTAATTTCACTTCCAAGTTCAGAAAATTCAGTATACATTGCCTGTTGGGACGAATGTTCTGCGCGCACGTAAAACGCACCTGTGAAGGATGCCATGAATATCATAATCAATAATAGATTAAGAATATAACCCAGTTCGATATTAACAGCATTATCATCGCGAATGAATTTTCGAACCATTGCCGCACCTACTCTATCTCCTGGTCAATACCCGAATCGTACACAGAAAGAAAAATATCCAGCACGTTTTCGTCACTATCCATACCATAAACCTGTATTTCCAGTGGCATTGTTCCGCTGATATTGTAACCCGTTGAGTCCCCTTTATTTCCTGGTGTGAGTCCTGCTCCTGAAAGTTCCTTATCAAAGAACTCACTCCATGCACTGGGATAATCGCTGAATATCAAAATATTTGATTGATTTGAATTTGGAGTACCTGTGGATTCTATTGTCTGGTTGTAATACTTCAACCTGGTCTCCACTATTGCTTTACTTTCCCCTGCAGTTGAGGAAATTGACCCTCTTAGATTGATGGCATGTATTGAGATAATTGTGCGATAAGTCCCACTATTAAATATGTTTATCAGCGGGTCTGAGACCATTATCGGGGTGCCGGATCCGTATATTCGCATAACTGCTCCGTTCTCATATACAATAAACTCATCACCGGACTTATATTCTATCTTCCCTGTTGAAATATTTGTCGTATATTCCCCTCCATTTGCAGTATGTGTAAGATTCGTGCTGCTTGGAAATTCGGAGAGTGTACCATCCATTAATTCAAAATATGTTTCCCGTGAAGGCGCAGTCCCCGCAATATTAGTAATATTGGAAGGGTCTTGCACCCATATGGGTCCGCGCACTACTTCCTCGATATCGTTCTGGAGTGATAAGAACGAGTTCATAGCCACATCCATCTTCGCTGTATGCTTGGCAGAATCGATCATTGGTACTCCAACCACCATGATCGAGCCTATAACGACCATCATTGTAGATAAGATCAGCATCATGCCCAGGACTTCAGATGCGGCTTTTGTTGAGTTTATCATCCTATCACCAATACTTTAAATGAAACAAATGCGATGAACATCATGACGAGCGAATGTTTAAAACCTAACCGTGGGTCACCTTCACCAAGGACACCAGCCATCATGCCTGAGAAGAAGCCTTGTATCAGTACTGTGTGGTAAAAAAAAACTTCATAGAACCCAAGGTCAAAGTTCCTGACAAATCCCCCTCCTGCTTGTCCTGCTGCTGCCATTTGGGGGAGAAAAGATGTTGCAAGTGTATGCACAATATACAGGTATACGAGGAATGTAATGTAGATGATGATCACATAGATCAGCATGTTAGTGAATTTATCCTTTTTGAGCTGTAGATTGATATTCGTGTCGATCGACGCTATATCAAGAACCTCACGAATATCACCGCTTGACTCACTGGCTTTTGTGATGAGTGCCGTCAAACGCGAGAGCATATTTATTTTTAATTTGTTGGCAAACCGTGTGAAAGCTTCTTTTGTGCTTGCACCCCATGAGATGTCAGTATACATTCTCTCAATGTGCAAACGAAGCGCTCCACTTTCACTCCTTAGCAGGATCCGCAGTGATTCAGAGAGGGAGACACCGGTTTCATTAATGATTGAAAGGTTTTTCAGGAAATGTGGTATTGCCCTCTCGATCTTTCGCATCTTATACGCGCGCATCTCATAAAACACGATATAGGGTATAAGTGCTATGACAATTGCAATTAAAATGTAATCGGTAAGATAGGCAAATGCCGGGGCATATCCACTTGAAAGTGTATCCAGGTTTGAGAGTGCAGGGATCGCAAGTGCTATGATCGCCGCAGGAATGCTAATGTAAAAGCTGAGTGCCGGTTGTTCATGGAAGGCATGCAGCGGATGTTTTATAATATTTAAATAATGTATCCGTTTTTTAGCTTTCTCATATTCGTCGAAAAGTTCCTGTTCATTTCCTGCTGGTATTTCAGCTACTCTTAATCCCACAAACTCTTTCACTTTTTTAAGGCTCAAATTCCCGATGATCTGTTCATCCTTGGGAAGCATGAGGTCAATTAAGAATATGAACGCGATCGAACTGAATGGTATGATGACGTATGTCATACTCAGTAATAACCCTGTCATTGAGCCTTTCATGGCTCCGAGTGTTACGGCTACGATGAGTATAAAAAGAGGGGCTGCAACAAAGCCTGTTACATAACTTTCTGCGATCATACCCAGCATATCGAGAAAAAGCGAATGTTCTGATTTTGTCTTCCTCCGGTAACTATCTATCTGGATTTCCAGGAAATCCGGAATATCACCGCCGTTATCGATAAGAGTTATAAGATTTCCTATGAACTGGCTAAAACTCGGAGACGGCGTACTCATCTGGGCATTCCTAAGCGCTGTCATGAAGTCTGCACCCAGGAGTTCTGTATCACGTAATACTATGGCGAACTCATGTGAGACCTCTCCGTAGACGTTTGATAATTCAGCGATAGAACGGATGATCTCGATAATATTTGTTTCTCCTTTACTCAATGCATACATGTATGTAATGGTACTCGGAAGTTGAGTATCGATTTTTACCTTCCTGATATTGGCTTTAGCAGAAGGATAGATCATGAATACAGAGTAAATAAGACCCATAAGGACCACAGAGGAAACCACCCCGGATAAGGCGATCAGGATATGATCCTTATAGGGCGTGAAAAAACGAAAGAATTCTGCTGCACTGGAATTGTTGAGCATGAGAGGCGGCAAATCGACCAGCATGGTTATAATAATACCGATCATTGTGCCTATGACCAAGGTTACGATAGCGGTAATGATCGATATCGCAATTGCTTCAGAGACATATTCTTCATATGGCTTGAAGATATGAGCACTTCTGAGCCTCCCCCTCATTGTGAGGAATCTATCATGGCGGGATACGAAATTTCCGAACTTATTGAATGCAAACTGGTTAAAGTTCATTAGCTGAACTCCTCACTTTGAATTCTCTCTATGAGTCTTTCTTGATTGGTGCTGAACTCTTTGATTATATTAACAACTAAGTTATAATCTGTGATATTCTGGTCGACCATATACTGAAGTACCAGCTCCCGGTGGTATAAAGTCAATTCCAGATGTTTTTTAGTCCATCCCCGCCGGTCTCTTATGTCCTCTAAAACATGGGAGTCCCTTATCGTGCTAAAATCATCGTTGATCGGATTCCATCTGGATAATTCAAGTGTGTTAAGACTTTTTGTTTCCTGGTCAAGGTCAATGATCTCTATTAAATTCACTGCGCGCCTGATTCTTTTTCCCTGAATGTAGATGGCACCCTGCACAATAAGGATATCAAGTGCCGTGATCATGACCCTTGGTACGTTGATGGGTTCGTTCTCCAGCCTGTTGATGGCTGCCTGCACACTGCCTGCATGCATTGTTGAATATGTGGTATGTCCGGTACTCATTGCCTGGAAAAGAGTGAGGGCCTCTTTACCCCGAACTTCACCGACCAGAAGGTATTCCGGACGCTGCCTTAACCCCTGGCGAAGCAGGTCATACATGTCAACGGAGCCTTTTCCTCCGTCTGTGAACGGTTCTCGTGTTAAGCCTGCGATCCAGTTTTCGTGGTAAAGCTGCAGTTCCCGTGTATCCTCCAGGCTGACTACCTTTGCCTTTTGAGGGATAAAGAGGGAGATCGCATTAAGTGAGGTGGTCTTCCCTGATGCTGTGCCGCCTGCCAGGATAAGGCTCTTATTGTTCTCGACGGCAAGCCATAAATAGGCCATTATCTCCACATTGTATGTCCCGAAATTGATGAGGTCCACAGGAGTGAGAGGTATGTCCTTGAACCTCCTGATCGTAAAGGAACTCCCGCGGGTTGTGATCTCTCTTCCCAGGGTCTCTTGAAGGCGGGACCCATCAGAAAGCGTGGCGTCCAGATATGGCTTGGCTATCGAGATATTCTTCCCGCTTCGCTGTGCCAGTAGAAAAACGAAGGAGTTCAGTTCTTCTTCTTCGTAGATGAGATTGGTTTTAATGTTCTCATATCTTCTATGGTAAAGATACACCGGTATATCTGGCCCGCTGCAGGATATATCCTCCAGTTCCGGATCTTTCATTAACGGATCGATACGACCGAATCCAATGTTGTTCCTTGTTAAATAATATACGATTTTGTGAAAAGTTTTGAAATCAACGTCCTGGATATATTTATCAATTATTTCCTTGACCTTACTTGTCAGGACCTCTGTCCTGTCAACTCCACTGATCAGGTCCTCATATGTTAGCAGGTCACGGGACCTTTCATATATATCCCTGAGAAGTATGGCCTCGAAGGTTGACATTTCAGGCTCGGCCATAAAATAAATATAATCATCATCGGTTTCGTTGTGCTGGATAGAAACAAAAGAGAAGGGGTCATTTACCCAATAACGTTCAATTTCTGTGTAGCCCGGAATACCTTCAAAGTATATGGTGAGTTTGTCATCTGCTGTTTTTACTATTAATTCATCTGTTCTGTCGTCATCGATCTTTAGGCAAACCCTTGTTTTTTCGTCATCAAGTTTTAGCGAAAGACTGTTTTTCACATCTGAATATATGTTGAGCTTATCGTTTACTGTCTTTACAGTGAATTCATCAGTTGTACCATCATCGATTTCCAGGCTTACACTGGTTTTTTCTTCGTTAAGTGTCAGGATAAGCCAATGATCGTCACCAAATATTTCAATGATATTACCTTCATTGATGTTATCGATCCCATTGGTTGTACCTTCGTTGACCTTATCAGTTCCAGTTGTTTCTGCCGAATCCGGATCATCATTATTTTGTTCATCAAATATTTCAGTGGTTGTACTTTCATCTATTTTATCGATTCCATTGGTTGCGCTTTCGTTGACCTTATCAATTCCAGTAGTTTCTGCCGAATCCGAATCGTCATTATTTTGTTCATCAAATGTTCCAGTGGTTATACCTTCACCAATCTTTTTAATTTCAGCTGTTTCCACCCAATCCAGGTCATATTTCTGTTCCAGGATCTTTTTAAATCTGTCTTCATCTTTTCCCGGGATTTCGTGCCAGTTGAACAATAACCCATCAGACACTTCAATGGTCATATCGTCATCGGTTTTTTCAATTCCGGCGATTTCTAACCAGTCAAAACCATAATTCTTATTAAGAAAATCTCTAAGTTTTTCGTCATCATTCCCGGGAATTTCGTCCCAGCTGAACAAAAACATTTCCAGATCTACTATTTCCCCATGAACCTCTCTGTCATATGGCTCAATTTCGGTGACTTCATTATCTTCCGGCAAAGTGTCATTTTTCCTCAAAGACAATTGAGGAAATTTGATTTTTTCGAACTCGTTTTTTATGTTTTCTAGCATTATGGTCCCTCCCTGTTCCTTGCTGAATGTATGATTATAAAAAAAAATGCCCCGAAAAAGGGGCATGAAT
>JAUWRA010000052.1 GCA_030610815.1 Methanosarcinales archaeon | reverse complement strand
GGCCCCAGTACCCTGAACATCTCACCCATCACATCAGAAGGCTGTGCCACCTCATGCATAGCAAAACTTGAGACTGCAACATCAAAAACCCCATCCTTGAAAGGCAGTTTGTGGGCATCTGCAAGTACAAAATCCCCTTTCGACTTGGCTCTGGCACGTCTTATCATATCAATGGAAATATCAGTACATACCAGGTCAACCACGCCCAGTTGCTCAGCCAGGTAACCCGTACCCGAGGCCATGTCCAGTACACGCATGCCTTTTGTTATCTCGATCTTTCCAAGTAACTGGTCCCTCAACCGGTCATACTGTCCCATCATTGCAATCCTTGCCCCGATATCGTAAATAGGTGCAAGGAACTTAAAAAAACCATGACTTGCTACTTTTTCCATATTCTTCTTCCTGATAATATATCAGGTAATATATCGCATAATTATTAATACCATACTATAGTAAAAGGCAGGATGGTAATATGAGGTTCAAGAAAAAGAAAAACACACTGGCAGCTTTAGGTACTCTTTTCCTGTTAGCCGGTATAATAATATCACTGGATGGCCAGGATGGTTCTTCGTTCATCTATTTCGGTGTTGGGACATTGACTGCCACCGTGCTGCACTATGGCATCGCAGCAGGCAGGCCCCAGATATCGGCGTTCATTGTTGGTCTTATCATACTACACACAGGAGTCCTGTTGATAGTGAAAGGCGAATTAATATACCCAAGTGAGTTTGGATTCATCACATTCGTTTCAGGAATTCTGGTACTGCTCAATTCAGGTTTTTCAGAATATATGCGGGACAGGAAGAAAAAGAACTGACATTCATTCAATGTGATGGTCCTCACGCAAGACCTTCAATAATCCCAGAACCGAATAACCGGCCCTGGTAATACCCATACTCCTGTTATCAGTATCAGTACCTGCAAGATACAGGTTCGTGATAGGTGTCCTGGTATCTGCAAAGTAGCCATTAATGGTCACAGCAGCCTTTTCGGGAATAGTATACTGGTAGTGGGTCATATCGATATGGTCCTCGATACCAGGCAGTGCAGTCAGTATGGTATTATACATCCGCTTCCTGTCTTTTATAAGTGGTACAGACTCATCAACAATGAAAGTGAACCCGACAAGCTGCTTGCCCGGAGGTGCCAGTGATTTATCGTAGTTGCTAATTGGCATGGCCCAAAAAGCCCTGTGCTTGAACCACACCTCAGAGCCCTTGTAATCGAACTCAGGTAACTTTGTATCAAGACCCAGCCATATTGTCATACTATGGGTCTGCACGATCCGGTCAATATCCTGTATATATGATGACGGCAGATTATTAGTAAGTGCAGGCAGGTCTTTTGCAAAGCCTGTAAAAACCACAACATCAGCCTGATAAGTCCCTTCAGGAGTGACCACTTCTTTCACAACCCCTTCTGTGGTATTTATTCCTGTCACCCTGGATGAAGTCTTTATTTGAACCGAATCATTCATGGAAAATAAAACTGCATTCAAAAACGCCTTCAGACCCCTGCGCGGATATGCCTGGGAATACCCCATATCATTATTTCCAAGCCTGCTCAGGATCGATAGGTGTCCTTTCAACTGGCTTACAGTAAGATGATTTGCAAGTAGGGCCAGATAGGATTTGGCGATATCTTCATCCTCAAGGAATTTCTCAGGTACACTATCCCGCATATAACCACTGCCTGTCAGCACCCTATGCACTGAGGTCTCATACATGGACTTACCAGACAATGAGTAACACATAGCATTGATAAAATCCAGTGAATCCTCTGAAAGCCCACCGGGCAGGTAATCATATACTGACTGGTTGCTAAGGTCAGACCCAAGTGTGGACTGGGTAAAAGCCTTTGTGATGGCCTGGCTGAGCAGCAACCGGTCCATTTTTGGCAGGACATCGAATGTGACAAACTCCTTTAAGTTGGACGGTATCTTCGATAATCCATTCGGAGTCCTTACATGATAGGTCCCGTGGTCAAGGAACATGGGGGTATAATCGAAATATGTATCAATAAGCCGGCGCAGCGGCCCGACTCGCAGGTGGGTTATCGCATGGACACCCGTGTCCACCTGGAATCCATCTACATCGTAACTATTGCAGTTTCCACCAACATAACTACGTTTTTCAAGGACAAGTACCTTTTTTCCATGTTTTGAAAGCGTCATAGCAGACATCAGGCCGCTAATACCGCCACCCACCACTATTACATCATGTTCAGCCATATTGTCTCCAGTACTAATAATGATCAGACCTTCAAATCCTTTTCGGCAATCCCGTTTGCAGTCCCGTTTTTAGTCCCGTTGGCAATCCCGTTTGTAATCCCATTGATAATTGCATCATAGCGCTGGCATACTCGCTTAATGATATCATCTACAGCATTCTGGTGTGTTGGCACCAGTATATCCGCACCTGATGATACATCTACTCCCTCGCTCGATAATCCATAGTCAGGGGCTACCAGCAGCCCGCCGGCTGATACGTTAAGCTTCATATCGGTAATGAGCCGGGCCACCATATCGGTAGCAGGCTTCACCCTGGTAGTAATGCCAAGGGTCTTGGATAAATATTGTTCCTTTAATTCGTTTACCTTTTCAACTGCTGCTTTTACCTTGTACTTATTGCCAAGAGGTGAGAGTTTTTCTATGGTCTCAAGCAGGTCATCGAAAGTAACAGCCTGCACCTCTATGATCTCTCCATTAAAGTATTCGGCAACCTTCTCCCCGTATCCTTTTGAGATTACCAGCTTGCTCACGTCTTTTATTCGCTGGATCTCTTTCTCTGTGGGTTTATACGGCTCCACAACTTTGAAATTATCAATACCAAGCAAGAACATAAGGGACAGATATCCCATTGTAACACCTACGGTGGGCTTCACACCCAGCCACTTGTCAAGCCCGGTCTGCCCTTGCTCGGATACCAGCTCGATGATCTTCTGTTTGACATACTCAGGATCACTGGATTCAAGCCCGAAATATTCGGCAAATCCCTGTGTGGTGGTAAGTATCCGGCTCCTCCCTTCCGGGCTCCTGCTTATCAGTCCCCTTGCCTCCAGTTCCTTTACATGGTCATAGGTGGCATTGCCGCGTTTCTCTACCAGGTCGCTCTGGAGCAATGGCTGGTGGTAGGCTATCATTGAAAGGGTCCTGAGCATAGGGGATGGCAGTTCCTTTGGGGCCACACTCCTTACCTGGTCTGCATATTCAGGTTTGACCTGCATTACGTACTTGCCTTCCACCTCAATGATATCCAGTCCGGATTGCCGCTCTTTGTATTCCTGTATGAGTGAGAGCACAATAGCACGGGTTTTTTTCTTTTTACTTACCATTTCCTTTAATGTGGCAAGATCTACCGGTGTGCCGGCAGCGAATAATGCAGCCTCTATTATCTCACGGTCCCCTATGAACATACCCCCGGTGAATCAGGATACCTGATATATAACTCACCGAATAGTTCTTCCTGTTCAAGCCATATCTCCTTATTTGTTGCAAGGAACAGTAGTGAGATATAGGTCATCAGTTTATTTGAACGGTCCCCGGACAGCAGTTCACTAAGTGCGATATATGTCCTATCCTCCAGGATGCTGCTAAGTGTTATTCTCATTGAATCCAACCTGCCTTCGATATCCTCCTCATGGGCGATACCCAGTACCTGTTCAGTGGTCGGCCGGGCCAGTTCGATGGTCTCCCTCGCTTTTTTACGGATGGTCTTTCGCCGTTCGACCACTTCTGCTTTCTCCAGCTCAAGTATCAGTTCATCCAGTGTGACCGAGCGCTGGGAATGACGCCTCACAGGTGGTTTGGGTACAGGATAATCGTTCACATCAAAAAAGTCCAGATCATCGACCCACGAATCATCCTCAATAACAGGTTCTTCCACCAGGATATTGGACTTCATGCGCAGCAGGATAGCTGCATAATGGAGTGTCCTGCCTGATATCCTTAGGTCCATACGTTCCAGTTCTTCAATATGGTGCAGGAACTTATCAGTTATTTCTACTATATCAATGTTCCATGGGTCAATCTCACCCTCCCTGGCAAGGTTCACCAGTATCTCAACAGGCTCTTCATAAATATCCTGTGCATCCTGACCCACAGGTAAATAGTCATAAGTAAATGGTATCTCTACTAATTCTTCCATTCAGTTCATCCCCTCTGAAATCCAGAATTCTTGTAATATTGTGTAATATTGTTAATCTTGTAATATTGCAATTCTGTAATATATTTACGCTGTTATTATATATTATCCTTTCCAATTTCGTTATCCTCGCCAACGAGCCTGGCTACTGCCATTACTTTATCTCCGGGTTTGACATTCATTATCTTGACACCCTGGGTATTTCGTCCCTGCACCCTGATATCAGATACAGGTACCCTGATGATGATACCGTTAGATGTTGTTATCATTAGTTCATCCGATTCATTAATTGCCTTAACATCCACGACAAGACCGTTGCGGATACTGGAAATAATGGTTATTACACCCTGGCCCGCCCGGTTCAATTTCCTGTATTCATCAAACCTGGTACGCTTACCAAAACCGTTCTCGGTGATCGTAAGCAGGGTAGCATCGTCACTTACGATGTCCATTCCTACCACGTAATCATTACCCACAAGCCTGATGCCTCTAACGCCACGGCCCCCCCTTCCGGTAGGCCGCACATCAGTCTCAGAGAAACGTATGGCTTTACCATGACGGGTGCCGATGATAATGTCCTTGGTGCCGTCTGTAAGCTTAACTATCTCAAGTTCATCACCTTCATCAAGGGTAATAGCTATTATTCCGCCCCGCCTGGGGTTTCTGAAAGCGGACAGTTCGGTCTTCTTGACTACTCCGAACCTGGTGGCCTTGATGATGTACTGGCCGCTTTCAAATGTCTTAACAGGTATCTGGGCCGTGATCTTCTCCCCGCTGTCCACCTCTATGAGATTGATTATAGCCTTGCCGCGGCTCTGCCTGGATGCATCGGGTATCTCATAGACCTTTTTCCAGTAAACCCGGCCCGTATCTGTGAAGAACAGGATGTAATCATGGGTTGAGGCTAAAAACAGGTCTTCCACGAAATCGGCTTCCTTGGTGTCCATGCCTATGACACCCCTGCCGCCCCGCCTTTGCTGCCTGTATGTATCCACAGGCATACGCTTGATATACCCGCTGTTGGAGATGGTAACTACCACGTCCTCCACAGGTATCAGGTCCTCATCTTCCAGGCCCACGCCGCCTTCAATTATCTGGGTGCGCCTGGCGTCCCCGTATTTGTCCCTTATGGAGGTTAACTCCTCTTTGATGACATTAAGTATCTTGTTACGGTCTGCCAGCAACTCAAGCAGCCATTTCATGGTTTCCATCAAATCCTTATGCTCATTGTCTATCTTTTCCCGCTCAAGACCTGTGAGTTTTTGCAGCCTCATATCAAGGATGGCTTTTGCCTGCTCCTCACTAAGTTCAAAATTAGCCATAAGCCCGTTCCGGGCTTCTTCCACGGTCTTGCTTGCACGGATCAAGGCTATGACCTGGTCGATATGGTCCAGCGCTATCTGGAGCCCCTCAAGTATATGGGCGCGCTTTTTGGCCTTTTCCAGTTCGAACTGGCTGCGGCGGGAGACGACCTCCACACGGTGGTCTATGAAATGCTGGATAAGCTGCTTTAGGGTGAGCACCTGGGGCTGGCCGTCCACCAGTGCCAGGTTGATGATACCGAAGGTGGATTCCATCTGGGTATGTTTGAACAACTGGTTCAGCACTACATCAGCATTGGTGCCGCGGCTTAGTTCCATCACGACCCTGATGCCGTCTTTGTCCGACTCGTCCCGCAAATCTGAGATGCCTGATATCTTCTTATCCCTGACAAGTGCTGCTATGGACTCAATAAGCCTGGCCTTGTTCACCTGGTAGGGCATCTCATCTATTATGATGCTTTCCTTGTTCTTGTGCTCCTCGACAGAGGTCTTTGCACGCATTTTTACGATACCGCGCCCGGTCTTATATGCACTGTGGAAGCCTGAACTGCCGAAGATGTAGGCACCTGTCGGGAAATCCGGACCTTTAACAACACTCATCAGTTCCTGGAACTCAACGTCAGGGTTGTCGATGGTCATGGTCACGGCATCTATGATCTCAGAGATATTGTGGGGCGGCATGTTGGTAGCCATACCCACGGCAATACCTGTACTGCCGTTAATAAGCAAATTTGGGAATTTTGATGGCAGTACCACCGGTTCTTTCATGCTGCCGTCATAGTTGGGCACAAAGTCCACTGTACCCTTGTCGATATCGGCAAGCATCTCTTCAGCGATGCGGTCCATTCGAACTTCGGTATAACGCATGGCAGCAGCAGCGTCGCCGTCAATGGAGCCAAAGTTCCCCTGGCCGTCGGCCAGGGTATATCGCATATTGAAATCCTGGGCCAGCCTCACCATTGTGTCATAGATGGCAGCATCGCCGTGTGGGTGGTACTTACCCATGACATCACCCACTATCCTGGCAGATTTCTTGTAGGGCTTGTCATGGGTCATGCCCTGGTCCTGCATACCGTACAGGATGCGGCGGTGTACGGGTTTCAGGCCGTCGCGCACGTCAGGCAGTGCCCGTCCCACGATAACGCTCATGGAATAATCGATATACGAGGTCTTCATCTCGTCTTCGATATTGATGGGGACAATATTCTCAGTAGGCTCCTCTTCGCCGTTGACCTCTTCTTCGATGCCAGGTTCTTCGATGCCGGGTTCTTCGATGCCGGGTTCTTCTATATCCTCCCGCTCATCCGGGTGTTCAGATGTCAAGGTTCTGCACCTCCCTGGCATGCTGCTCGATAAACAGCCGTCTGGGCTCCACCTTATCACCCATAAGTATAGTGAATATCTCATCCGCTTCCATGGCATTCTCAAGCATGACCTGCACCAAAGTCCTGGTGTCCGGGTCCATAGTAGTATCCCACAACTGGTCAGGGTTCATCTCACCCAGACCCTTGAACCTCTGGATACCGACCCCATGGCTGCCCCCCATCTCTTCAAGTTTCTCTTCAAGCTGGGCATCGTTGTACACATAATGTGTGGTCTTCCCCTTCTTTATACGGTACAGGGGCGGCTGTGCTATGTACACATATCCTATCTCGATAAGCGGGCGCATGTACTGGTAGAAAAAAGTAAGCAGCAGTGTCCGGATGTGGGCACCGTCCACATCGGCATCTGTCATAATGATTATCTTGTGGTACCTGGCCTTCCCGATATCAAAATCATCGCCCAGGCCCGTGCCTATAGCAGTTATAAGAGCACGTATCTCAAGGTTATTGAGTATCTTGTTCAGCCTGGCCTTCTGGACATTGAGTATCTTACCCCTAAGCGGCAGTATGGCCTGGAAATTACGGCTCCTGCCCTGCTTGGCAGAACCGCCTGCACTGTCGCCCTCTACAAGGTAGAGTTCACACTTTGATGCATCCTTTTCGCTGCAGTCCGCCAGTTTACCTGGCAGTGAGGATATCTCAAGCGCGCTTTTGCGTCTGGTCAGTTCGCGGGCCTTGCGTGCGGCTTCCCTGGCCTGGGCCGCCAGCACCGATTTGCTGATGATATTCTCTGCTTCTTTTGGATGCTCTTCCAGGAACTCGCCCAGCCCCTCACCCACCAGGGTCTCCACAATACCCTTGACCTCGCTGTTGCCCAGCTTGGTCTTGGTCTGGCCCTCGAACTGGGGGTTGGTTAACTTGACACTGATAATGGCTGTCAGCCCTTCCCGTATATCCTCACCCGAAAGCTTGGCCGCACCCTTGACCAGACCATGCTCTTTGGCATAATCATTGGCTGTCCTGGTCAGGGCCGCCTTGAAACCGCTAAGATGTGTGCCGCCCTCATGGGTATTGATATTGTTGGCAAATGAGAACACGGTCTCTGTATAACTGTCATTATACTGGATTGCGATCTCAACCTGGGTACTGTTGCGGGACTTCTGGAAATATATAGGCGGCTGGTGCAGTGTGGTCTTATTCTTGTTCAGGTGCTCCACAAAAGCTACGATACCACCTTCATAATGGAACAATTTCTCGTCCCCGGTGCGCTCATCCTTGATCTTGATCTTGACACCCCTGTTCAGGAATGCCATTTCGCGCAGGCGTTTGGAGATGGTCTCAAAACTTATGTCAACAACCTCGAAAATCTCGTAATCGGGCTTGAAGGTCATTTTTGTACCTGTCAGCTCTGAAGTACCCCGTACCTCAACGTCTCCCATGGACTTACCGCGCTGGTACCTCTGGAAATAGATATTGCCATTGCGGTACACCTCAGCCTCCATCCATTCGGACAGGGCATTGACCACTGACACGCCTACACCATGCAGGCCGCCAGAGACCTTGTACGACTCAGTATCGAACTTGCCCCCTGCGTGAAGCATTGTCATGACCACTTCAAGGGCAGATTTATTGTACTTCTCATGTATATCCACAGGGATGCCCCTGCCGTCATCCTGTACGGTCACGGAATTGTCCCTGTTAATAGTGACATCGATGTTTGCGCAGTATCCGGCCAGAGCTTCATCAATACTATTATCCACCACTTCATATACCAGGTGGTGAAGCCCCCGGTAATCCGTACTGCCTACATACATGCTGGGGCGCTTACGGACCGCCTCCAGCCCTTCTAAGACCTGTATCTTACCTGCATCATATTTCTTGTCGCTCATCAATGTTCTCCGGAAAAATCATTCAAATTATACCCATTTCGGTTAGCCGGTCGGGTAAGTACCGCTGGGTCACGAAATCCAGACCCTTGCCTGCAAAGGCCTGCTGTTCTGCCTTCTTGCCGATATCAAGCTGGAGCTTAATTTGGGTCTTCCAGTATTCGGAATCGAACCTGGGGTCGGACAGTTCGCTTCGCAGTGCCTTTATATCCTGTTCTGTCAGCTTGTCAGTGGACAGGTCGTAATCAACTATGTCACTTGGCTGCACGCCTATGAACTGCGCTGCCGGAGCAGCCAGGTACTCGGACAGGTGTGCGCTCTTGATGGCGCCGTAGGCAACGCTGGCAAATATCCTGTAACTCCATGGGTCGCCGTCAGTGAATACCAGTACAGGCAGGCCCAGTTCCTCACTAAGCCGTTTCAGGATGCGCCGTGTGCTTCGGGCAGGCTGCCCTTTAAGGTGCACCAGTACGGCATTATAATCTTCATCAAACCCGTTCTCGATAAGCCTGGCCATCATACCACCGGTCTCAATGGCTACCACAAATTTGGCATCGTGGTCAAGGAACTCGATATTGTCAACATTGAACGGTATCTGGTAGCCGCCCTCACCCACATCGTCCCGGCAGTGGATTATACGCTCGCCCCGCGTGGTTGTCTCCTTGAGCCTGATCGACCCGAACATGGTGGCACCGTCCTCTTCCGGCCTCATGTGGAAATCCTCCCTCTGCATTGCAGTGATGATCTCCAGGTCTTCTATCATACGGTCGCTTTCCGGCTGTTCCCTGAACTTGGCTATGTCCCAGTTCTCTGAAATGTAATACAGCTCCCTCAGTGTAGAACCTCTGTTGTTATCCAGGTGCTCCTTGATGAGCATCTCTGCAGTATAGGACATTTTCAATATCTGGTTTGCACCCTTGACAGTCTTGGCACTGCGCGTGCTGGTGCTGTTGCCGTACACCCAGACTTCGCTGTTATTATTATACTCGATGTTGGCCTTGGTACGTGTGGGCAGCACGATATTGGGTACTGCCTGGTCCTCGAACTGCTTGTAAAATGATCCCACTATACCCAGCAAAGCCTCTTTTGCCAGCTTATCCCGTTCCTCTCGCAGGTTATTCATCCACAAACCCCCTTACGGCTTTTGCGCCGTTGACCATTCCTTCATCCACGCCTTCCACGATAAGGTCTGGTAGTGAAGTGGCCTCTTCATCGGATACGAAAGGCATGTTGTACCTGATGTTCATGCTGCTTCCCGGTTTTACGTCAAGTCTCCAGATATGATCGGTATCATTGCCCAGTGATATGAGCTTTGGTTCGGGGTCGGCATCCCTTACAGGATACTGGTGGGTATCGTGCAGCTTGAATGCCATTGAAGCACCGCTGTAGTTCTTTACTGTGATTTCCACCTGCACCCCGTCCCCGTTGTGTGAGACACTGCGATACACCAGCAGGTTGCCCATGACCTTTGCCACTACCGGGGTGATATCAGGGGTTGGCCTGTCCAGTATTGTGGATACCTTTTCAGCGATCCTGGGCAGTATTTTCTTGATGATCTCTTCTTTTTCCCTGCGCTTGGACAGGTGCTGCTGTTTTGACAGGAAAGTCTTGAGCTTGCGGGCCACGTCCTTTAGTGCCAGTTCGACCTCGTTCATGATCTCAGGAACGTCTGCCACAGCATCCTTGCTCTCTGAAGTGAATGGTATATGAGTGGAGGCGACATGCACTACTAACACGGCCGGACCTGTGGGAAGACCGCCGCCGGGCTGGTTCAGGGAGTAGTTCTTCCACCTGATGTTCTCCACTGCATGGGTGATGGCACAGCCGCCCTGCTGGTACAGCAGGGGCACCCGGTTGGCAAATCTTAATATGTGTACCCTATCCTCTTTCCCAAGGCTGCCTCCGTAGGAAATGCCTGCCTCTACCAGGAAGGGATGGCCTGTGTGCACCGACGCTGACCGGCTGACAGTAGCTATGAAATCCACGCTGAACTCTTTTTCAAGTCCTTTGTAGATGAGTGACTCGGTGATGGGGGACAGGCAGTCTGTGGGTGGTGCCATGATCTTGACTTTCTTAAAAGCATCCAGGAGTTTTTTAGCATCCTCCAGTTCAATGGAATGGGGATCTGTTTCAGTGTCGAGATGTGCAGCTTTGCATATTTCCTCTGCGGTCTGAAGGCCGATGCGGGAAAAGCTGTATCTTAAAAATGGGGCGAGTTTCTGCCGGTCGGTGTAGCGCAGCATCTTGATAAGCGTGCCCAGTTCGATTCCCTCGGGATGGGGCAGGATCTCCTTTGCCGGTTCGGGCAGGGTGTCCACTGCACGCTCGAATATGATCGTATTGCCGTCCGGTTCCACAAGGGTAAACCTGGCATGGGTGTTGACGATGGCTGTGCTTTTCAAGTATTCCAGCACGCTCTGCCGTCGTCCCTTCACATACGAGGCTTTCATCTCCATCTCAACACGGGTGCCTCTGGGTCTGTCCCAGTCCACTACCTTGTCCCCAAGTATCTCTGGCTCGTTGGTGCTGGTATTTATGACAAGTTCATAATAATGGGCAGGTTTGTCCCTGTCTATCTTGGATATGATGCGTGTGGGTTTACCTGTGGTGAGCTGGCTGTACAGGACTGCGGCTGATATGCCTATACCCTGCTGTCCCCTGCTCTGCTTGATGGCATGGAAGCGGGAGCCGTACAGGAGCTTGGCAAATGTACTGGGTATCTGCTCCTTGACTATGCCGGGACCATTGTCCTCTATTATAATAGCAACATTATCGCCACCAGCATCTTCTATGCTGACCATGATGTCAGGCAGTATCCCTGCTTCTTCGCATGCGTCAAGGGAATTGTCCACACCTTCCTTGACTGCGGTGAGCAGGCTGCGGGGTGCGGAGTCAAAACCCAGTATTTGCCTGTTCTTTTCAAAGAATTCTGCGATACTTATGGCACGTTGTTTTTTTGCAAGCTCTTCAGCTATTGGTACTGCCACTAATTCATCCCTTCTGTAAATAAGAAATTGACATCCATTTTGAAATGACCTACAGTATGGCAGTTATTAAATATTAAATTATTATATTTTACTGAAAAACGATAGGCATCAAAGTTCTGCGCCTACGACTGTCTGGGTGGCGGTGACGTTCTCGCTCTCACGTATTGTATCTACCAGTTTGTTCAATGTGCTCAAACCTTCTACTTCGCTAATAACTATAAAATCATATTCACCAAACACGTGGTATATTTCCTTGATGCCATCGACATTCAGGAGCTGGTTGTATGCAGCCTTCTCCTGGCCTGGTACAACATTGACCATTATCACACCTATTACCATATATTGTCACCATCCTTTTTAGTTGGTATCGTCATGCGATTTACTACTGATAACTAATAGTTTTAATGTGTTTTAAATGTATTGTTTAATGTGTGGAAAGGCTATTTTTTTACAGATTATTACCTGGAGATATCCCATTCCATCATTTGTTGCAAGCTTGTATAGTCCCATAATTATTTCGCATTGAACTCTTTTCAGGACTATATAGTGTTCAATTCCGGTGCTACAAAGCTCATAAGAAAAATATGCTATACTAGCTTATAGAAGACTATAGTAATCTATAAATATATTGGAAGAAAAAAGTACAATCATGGTTACAACAATCCAAATAAAAGAAGATATCAAATCGACATTAACGCAAATGAAACTCTTTGAAAGGGAGACGTATAACGATGTTTTAGAGCGGCTAATTGAGGACGTTCACGAACTCAATGATGAAACAAAAAAAGAGATTGAATCCGCAATAAATGAGATCAAGAGCGGCAAATACATTACACATGAAAAGCTTGCTGAAGAAATGGGATTCTGATGATATTTCAAATAATATGGTCAGAATCAGCAGCAAAGAAACTTAAAGAATTAGATGGAACAGTTGCAAAACGAATTTTCAAAAAAGTTTCAGAACTTAGTGAAAATCCATATCATTCTGACGTAACAAAAATGGTAGAAGATCCTTATTTTAGACTACGCATTGGTGATTATCGTGTCATTTTTGATATACAGAATGACATGCTTCGAATGCTTATTCTTAATGTAGGTCATCGAAAGAATGTCTATAAAAAATAATTGAACAGGCACTTTTGTAAGAATGCGTGCATGAATTTTTATGTCAGACGGTATTGATGCCATAAAGCGGCTGGCCACGCGGCATCCCCTCCGCATGAAGAAAAATTGTATTAAACTGTAATAAAATTGTCGATAGTATACCTTAACCGATCACGTATGCAAAAGCTGTTCTTTTATTTCCGTCAAAAAATGGATACTGGTCTGCAATGGAATGTAAAAATAAGGCCGCCTGTCTGAATATATCTTTTTCACTGTTGAGTTTGTAGACCAGTAATTCCAGTGTGCCTGTATTGAGCATTCGTCCAGTGCCGCCGTATTTATCTATTATCCTGTCATGGATTTCGATTATCTGCTCGACTGTGAATTCTTCCATCAAATCCTCTCTGATCAAAAGAGTAAAGGTATTCCATTGGTCATCGGTTAAGGAGTTTGACAGAGTCGGTATGTATTATTTTCCAAAAGACCAATGATTTCATACAATTCTCCAATTTAATTTAAATCGAACACGGATGACACGGATTTGACGGATTTATTTATTATCCGTGCACATCCGTGTTCCATTACAATATTACCCCTAACCGATGACACATGCTAATTGATCATAGTGCTCGGAATTTTGAGACATAAACACTTGACGAAGATGGGTGTTAATGGAAATAGTATACAGGATTGGAATAATGATAAGAACTAATGTTACTATCGCCCATTTTAACGAATTTTGTAAGAGAATTATATCTACCATAAAACCAGTTGATACGATATGAGTCTATTGATAAATTTGCAAAAAAGATCACGGAGATTTATTAAAATGGAGGCAATGATCAAATAAAACAATGACGCAGTGTAGTGTTTTTTTCAACTCCTGTAAGACTCATAAAGGCAGTCCAACGAAACATGGCAGGATTTATTTAGTTATTATCCGTGCACATCCGTGTCATCCGTGCAATCCGTG
>JAUWRA010000082.1 GCA_030610815.1 Methanosarcinales archaeon | reverse complement strand
TTTCGGGAGCATGGATAGAACATGACAATACAGTCATAGGAACCGATCTGAGGTTCTGGAGTAATGTTTCAAAATTTTCACTGGAACTGCTGTCAAAACAGCATTTTGTTCCCGGTATAGTCGTTTCAGAGAACGGTGAGGTATTTCCCAGATGGCAGTATATGCTGAATGATGAAGACGACAAAATGCACTTCTCAACGCTTACAAAGTCAATGCCACCTGTTTGTAGGGCACTCATCCAGAATAAGGTACCAAATGTCCAGAAGGCATTCCTATCGGATTTTCTTAATAGTGCCATTAACGGCTGTATCCGAAACTGGATGTCGATCTCAGAGATCAGGTCAAAAAAGCCCGGCATCTCAGAAATATGGTTACAATCCCTATCAACCGGAGAACCGATACAAGTCCATAAGTCAATTCTTAAAAACCTGTCAAAGGGATTACAATTATGGGAAGCCCCGATACACGAAATTGAAAGATCAGGATTTCGCACATCCTTTCGTCTTGAACCCCCCATTGACGAAGAATCCGATATCTGGAACCTACGGTATTTTCTTCAGGCTTCGGATGACCCGAGCTTGCTTGTACCTGCCGAGAAGGTCTGGAAAGAATCAAAAGATACACTTCATTTCCTAAACCGCAAATTCGATCATCCCCAGGAAAAGCTTCTTGCCGATCTCGGGAAAGCCTCCCGCCTGTACCCCCAGATCGAGGACAGTCTCAATTCTCCGAGACCCACTACAGCCCGGCTCACCACGCAGCAGGCATATACATTTTTAAAAGAGGCTGTACCTTTATTTACAGAGAGCGGATTCGGGGTCCTTATCCCTCCATGGTGGAAAAAAGGGGGATCAGATTCGAAGCTTGGCGTAACATTAAATGTCAAGCCAAAGCAAGACCCTAAAAACAGCAAGGGATTGTTCGGTTTTAACTCGATAATCCAGTACGACTGGAAGCTTGCTCTTGGCGGTGAGCCGGTAAGTGAAGAGGAATTTGAGAATCTTGTAAACCTCAAAGAACCACTTGTGCGTGTAAGGGGAGAATGGGTAGAGGTCAAAAAAGAAGATATTGCAGCTGCTATTAAATTCTTCAGATCCGGGAAATCCGGAGAGATGAAACTGGATGAAGCCCTCAGGCTGAGCGCAGGACTCGGAGAATCGGAAATTGGCCTTCCGGTTGGTGGATTTAATGCATCAGGGGTGTTATCCGAACTGTTTGAGCGTTTATCAGGCAGAACAGGAATAGATGAGCTGACACAGCCCGGTGATTTTGTAGGTGAGCTTCGACCCTACCAGATAAGAGGCTTCTCATGGCTTACGTTCTTGCGGCAGTACGGGCTGGGAGCATGTCTTGCTGATGATATGGGTCTTGGCAAGACAATCCAGCTTCTTGCCCTGCTCATAAAGGATAAAGAAGAAGGCGTTAAAAAACCCACTCTTTTGATCTGTCCTACCTCCGTAGTCGGGAACTGGTATCGAGAAGCAGAAAAGTTTGCGCCGTCCCTCAGGGTTATGATACATCACGGCACAGCCCGGCTCAAGATAAATAAATTCTATTCTGAAGCTGTCAAGTTCGACATGGTGATCAGTACCTATGCCCTTGCCCACAGAGATGAGGATATGTTCAAAAAGGTGGATTGGAGCGGGGTTGTGCTGGATGAAGCGCAGAACATCAAGAACCAGTTCACAAAGCAATCCAAGGCTGTGCGCAGGATCAGGTCAGACTACCGCGTGGCTCTTACAGGCACACCTGTTGAGAACCGTTTATCAGAGCTCTGGTCTATTATGGAGTTTTTAAATCCGGGCTACCTTGGCTCGGCAGAAGGATTCAGGAGAAGTTTTGCAATGCCAATCGAGCGGTATAATGACAAAGAGGCAGGCATGAAACTTCGAAGTATCGTTTCGCCATTTATCCTGCGCCGCCTCAAGACCGACCCCACCATCATAACAGACCTTCCTGATAAGATTGAGACTAAAGTCTACTGCAACCTTACAAAAGAGCAGGCTACACTCTATGAGGCTGTTGTTAAAGATGTGCTTATGAGGATCGAGAGCTCAGAAGGAATTGAAAGAAAAGGGATCGTATTGTCGGCACTCACAAGGCTAAAACAGGTATGTAATCACCCGGCGCAGTTCCTGGGTGATAGTTCGGCACTGCCGGGACGCTCAGGCAAGTTGAACCGTATTACAGAGATGATGGAAGAAGTGATCGCTGAAGATGCTGCTGCGCTTGTCTTTACCCAGTTTGCAGTGATGGGCAATATGCTTAAAACGCATCTCCAGCATGTTTTTGGCCAGGAGGTGCTCTTTTTGTATGGAGGAGTATCCCAGAAACAGAGGGACCGGATGGTTATGAGATTTTCTGAAAAGGGCGGACCCCGTATATTCATACTTTCTCTTAAAGCAGGTGGGGTGGGATTAAACCTTACCCGTGCCAGTCATGTGTTCCACTTTGACCGGTGGTGGAACCCTGCTGTTGAGAACCAGGCGACAGACCGGGCATTCAGGATCGGGCAGACCAAGAACGTACAGGTTCACAAGTTTGTCTGTGAAGGGACACTTGAAGAAAGGATAGATGAGATGATAGAGGATAAGAAAGCACTTGCCGAGAACGTCATAGGTGCGGGCGAGGGCTGGCTGACAGAGATGTCGACCGAGCAGTTGAAGGATCTATTTGCTTTGAGGCAAGCGACGGTAATGGATGAATAATGGAAACGAGGGTTGAATAATGGCCTGGCGTAATGACTTCTGGGGCGGCTATGCCCCCTCAAAGCCAATAGAAGTGGAAGGCGGTATCAAAGCCAAAAGCAAGAGGGGCAGTATCGGGGATACCTGGTGGTCAAAGCGCTGGGTAAGTGTCCTGGAATCCTTTGGCTGGAGCAACCGGCTTGAGCGGGGAAGACGGTATGCCAGAAAAGGCCAGGTGCTTGATTTTGAACTTTCAACCGAAAAGGTAGAGGCAACTGTCCAGGGTTCGGTACGCAAACCTTATTTTGTTACAATTGAGATCAAACCGATCACCGAAGGGGCGTGGGATCATGTAATAGAGGAGATGTCACAAAAGGCTATATTTGCGGCAAAACTTCTTGCAGGCGAGATGCCTGATGATATTGAACATGCCTTTAAAGCAGCAGATGTGTCACTATTCCCTGAAAAGTCAAAGGATATAAAGACTTACTGTTCATGCCCGGACAGTGCAAATCCGTGCAAACACATTGCTGCACTTTATTATATTATCGCAGAAGAGTTTGATCGCGACCCTTTCATGATCTTTGAATTGCGGGGCAGGACAAAGGATGATATTACTGCAGCTCTTCGCAAACATCGCACTGTAGATGATGAAAGCCCGCCTGAACCAGAGACTCTTCCGGCTGGTGAAGATGCTGGACAGGAGGAAGCTGCTTTGTCTATGGATGATTTCTGGGAGGCGGGAGAGAGCGAATCTTTTTCAGTTAGTATATCACCGCCTGATGTGTCTGCTGCAGTAATCAAACGGCTGGGAACACCGCAATTCTGGGACAGCAAGGAAGATTTTATAGAGAAAATGGGCGGGTATTATGAAGAGATCAGCAGGCGCGCGATTGAGACTGCTTATGGTGAACAGACAGGGGTGAAGAAGAGGAAGAAATTGGATAAGGAGATTTCTTAGTGGTTCGTCCAGCAATTCAAAATTCATTTGAAATGACAAACAAATATGGATTCTGCGGTCATTCAACAAATTTCACTATACGATAACTTCTTTTATGCTTATGATGTTATATGAAATTGTTATGTTCAACCTGAAAACGGCCTGTTATGAATCGCTGGTTTAACTAAAAGAAGAATACTATGTCCAAATTACCTATTATCACAATAACCGAATCAAAACCCACGTCACTTTTACGGGATTTTGCCACATTTTGCCAGTACTTAAAAACGCACACGATAACCTTAACTGCGACCAATGAGTTCATATCCGGAAAACACTTATACGAACTGAACCAGAAGATGACTGATCCTCTGCCAGATACTACTACACGAACAGACCAGACCTTGTACCCTCTTTTGCACTTGTTGTTCCATATAGCCTTAGCAGGAAAATTGTTCAGGAAGTTTCCTGGAAAAGGCAGTAAAATTGTTTTGAAACCAACAGAACGACTTTTGTTGTATGAGGAATTGAAGCCCGCTGAGAAATATTTTTTCCTGCTTGAGACCTTCTGGGTAGATGCCGATTGGAAAAAGCTGCAAGCAGGATACTTCGGTCGTTCACCTATGAATACCGTTTCCGGTGTTTTGGAATTTTTAAGCGAACAACAACCTGAAAAGAAAATTCAGGTAAAGGTCGATAGGGATTCTCATATATACATGATGTTTTTGCACTGGGAATATTTCTTACACTATTTTTCTTTCTTCGGTTTCTGGGAAGTAACTCGTGATAAAGATTTAGTTGCACAACAGAAGCCTAAACGTTTATTTAGAGCAGAATCAATAATACCTTCAACTTTTGGGGTAACCATAGCCGAAATCTTAAGTGAAACAAGGAATTTGTATTACTGGAATTTACCATTCCGTCGCAAAATGGGAGAATGGAAAGCAATACCCGGTTCTGCATACTATGATGAGAACACAGAAAAGTTTTTAGATATCAAGCCAAAGAGTAATAAGTCAAGAACTTCCATTAAAATTGACAAGGTAAAAACCGGCGATCAATTTTTCTTGCCCTTTATTCCACTTTTTGCAGAGGGAGAATTACAAAAATCACTTCCGCGAGAGGGAGTAAAATTTGTGGATGGAACTTATGTTTTCAAGGCATCTCTTGCTAAAAACCTCTGGAGAACGATTGAAATATCTGCAGATCACACCTTGCTTGACCTACATCATTCTATTCGGAAAGCCTATCGTTTCGATGATGACCATCTTTATTCTTTCTTCATGGATGGCAAGCTCTGGTCCCATGAATGTTTTACATCTCCTCTTGATGAAGAAGGCATAAACGTGGATGAGGTGCGTATTGGCGAGCTGGGACTATTTGTAGGGCAGAATATTCTTTATCTGTATGATTATGGCGATATGTGGCGTTTTGGAGTGGAATTAGAAGAAATAATAACAGAGAGCCCTAAACCTCGAAAGCCACAAGTGATTGAAAAGATAGGAAAAGCTCCTGAACAGTATGGATGGTGCGAGGAGTGACATTTGATTTTCTATGCCAGGGGTACTGACGACTGATATATCTGCTTGTAAATCTTCATGGAGACAGATCATCCAGGAGATTGGGATATTTCCTTTCTTTTACTTTTTAAGAAACCGTTAGATTAAAGTGGTTTGGATTCCAAGTATCATCTGGCACAGGTGACTTCGGAGGAAATGGTAAGCCAGGTGGGTAAGGCTTACAGCGCACCTATATAGTCGCCCCACATTGAAGCCCTGTGCCAACTTATTGTCTTGGCATCCACTCACAGGATACATATCAGATTTTGAGGTAAAAAAAGTGTTTTCCCACCTTTCTATACAAGAGTTATTGAGTAAGCTGGAAGAGCTGGGGGATCAAGTTCCGATGGAGCTAGCGCAAGCCATTCTTGCAAAAGAACAGGAAGGAGTGATACCTTTATGTGATATCCTTCATGATGATAGTTATTGGGAGGCTGAGGATGACAAACAATGGATGCCTCTCCATGCTGTGAAACTGCTCGGCATGCTGGCAGACCCCAGGGCGCTTCCCCAGTTGGTCAATGCGCTAATTCAGGCTTGCAAAGTTGATGATTATTCGATTATGGAAGACCTGCCTACAGTATTCGGACGCATAGGTCCGCCAGCAATTCCCCTCCTTGAGGAGTTCATTCATGCCCATAAAGGGGACAATGAATTTTGGTATCCCCGCAGTACTGCGGGGGATGGGCTATTAGCCGTAGCTTTTCATCATCCTCATGAGCAAGAACGTATACTCACATTTCTGCATGAGTTGTTTTCAGAAGAGGATGACGAGGAATTCCTGGGATTTGCTGCAAAGTCTCTTTTAAATTTTAGTGATCCGTCATCTATCCCAGTTCTGGAGAAGGCTTTCGATCGTGGCATTATTGACGATTATATTATCAGGAGGGACGATCTCTTAAAAAAGAGGGTAAAGCCTCTTGGCATGTATAATAATGATCTGTTACACTTTTATGATCCAGAACAGGTCGGCGAACGCCAGGTCAGATGGGAAATAGAAAGAGAAAGAGAATATGAAAAAGAGCGTTATGCAGACCAAAAGCTTGAGGAGCGAGAAAAATCCATAGCTATTGAGCTTAAAAGATTGGAGACAGCAAATACGTTGAATGAGCGTAATGTATTGCCTCTTACCAGGAAAATAGGCCGCAACGAACCCTGTCCCTGCGGAAGTGGTAAAAAATTCAAGAAGTGCTGTTTTTCATTTGTGAAAGCTATCCCTCCCAGGCAGGTACTAGGTAGTGGATTCTATTATAGTAAATGGGCTGACCTACAAAAGGCAGCACCTTATGATACAATGCTGGTTCTTGAAAATCTAACATTTTTGGCGTCCAATGCTGAAAGAGAGGGTGATGTTGTCAGGGCTTTGGAACTATTCAGGATACTGGAACCCCTGGCTGAGCAAAAAGGATTGCTGGGTAAATTATTGCGCCATTTTGGATTAATTGTTTCTGAACATCCGGAACTTGGAGAGGAAGGACTTGATATACTCCGCCGGCTCCAGTCATTCCATAAAGACCAGAACCAGGAACAATGGATCTATACCAGTATGGATATTGCTGATTTTCTTGGTCTTATGGGGAGGTGGGATGAGTGCAGGAATGAATATGGCAAACTCATAGATGTGGTGCCGAAGGACTCTTTCATTCGGATAGGGTTTGCCCGCATCCTGGAAAAGGGCAATTATCCTGATGAAGCTGTTGCCTCATATGAGCATGTACTTCAGATGGGGGACCAGGCCGATGAAGAATATCTGGAAATAGCAGCAAGGGAACTGAGGGATTTAGCTGCCAGTCATAATATAAAACTTGATACATGGACAATGAAAGCTCTTGGTGATATCCTTAGTAGTGAGGAATAGAAGGAGTGTTTGTCAGAGGTATTCCTTTTTTAATTTTTGTGTGAAGTGAGTTAATGTTTAAGAATGATTTTTGCTTTTATTTGAGCTACATCTCGTTCTATCATTGAAATCCTCTCAATCAAAATGAGATCTGAAATCATCTTTAAAGGCGTGGATTTCTGATGATATTTCTATCCTATTTTGATCGATTTTTTGGCTGAGATTTAAGTTCATTTCTCTCATATACCTCACAGCCGTATCCATTTTTTCGTAAGTTGCTGTGGTCAGATCTTCTTCTCTGATTATCTCAAATGTTCTATATTCGTCTCTTGACTTTTTATAGACTACCTCAATATTTTTTACGCGTATAGGGTATTGAATAATGTTGATTTTTTCGACCAATTCTTTGATGCTATCTTCTTCACCCTCACAGATAATCTGCACAGTCCCGTCATCAAGATTTTTTACATGCCCGTTAAGATTCAGATTAAAAGCAATCTCATCAATGAAATCTCTAAAACCTGCTTTTTGAACTCGACCGTATATTATGATCTCTGCACGTTTCTCCATACTAAATCAATTTTCCTTATTGAATATAAATGTTATTCCTTGTTTATTCAGGCCGTCCCAAAACTAAAAGCATGTGTACAAATCAATTAATATTTATCTCATTTGGGATAAAAATATTTAATCACATTTATCAATTGCCTAATTGAGATAAAATATGGCTGAATTGTATAATATAAATTAATTTTGGGACAGCTTGTTATTGGAGACTTTTTATTTTCTTCTGCTTGAATCAAATATGCGTCTAAACCAAACAGTTTCAAACGAACTCACATTTTCTTGACATCTCTTGTTCATCTACAGTATTCAAATGAAGTCCTTCATGCTTTCCCGGGCATACTCCAACGCAGGAAGGCTTTCGACCATGTTTATTTCAATTCCTAATTCAGCAGATAAAGGTTCCATGATTCTATATACATCATAGCGTTTAACAAGCAGTTCATCTGGCATGATATTTACATGCTCGATAAAATCAGCGAACTTCACAGGGAATGTTGATTTACAATCAGCCTCCTTTTCTAACTGGAATTTAAGAATTAAGGTGGAATTGTGGTCGACCAGCAGACTCATGTAAGGAAAATACGGTCTTTCTTCCTTTTCCCGCAGGACCGCTGGTACATAGAAAAAATCGATCTCCCAGATGCCTCCACGCTGCAACCGTGCTTTTTTTATCCTTTCTAAAGTAGTTTCTTCAACATGAATCACCGGAGTATCTTCCATTTTCAGAGCCGAAGGTTCCAACCACTCATCTTTCCATATTATGTCATCGCCCGGCTTATCAGGCACTCGTACAAAATAATGATCCTTTGATGGATGAACAAGCAACCCCGGATATTTTTTGAAACGCAGGGAAACGTCCATTGCCTGCTTTATGGCAACCGTTAGGAACCTTGCCTCATCACCTTTCAGATACCATGGAAAAAAACCCGGCATATAATTCCGAAACAGTGGCCATGCATTGCGTCCCCGAAACTTCAAACCAAGGGCTTTTATCTGCCGGAGGTCCTGCTTTTGCAGGCATTTTCTATCCTCAAATGACGCCATTAAGCATTTCTGAATATACAAAGCCTCATCTCTTAACTCTGAAAATTCACCAGACAATATCTTCGATAACCCATACAATCCCTCTGAGCCTGAATATAGCCCGAGAGCATAGTGTTCACCTGCAGCACCCATGATGCAGCAGTATCCTATTTCATCGCTTACCGGGTCTTTAACCCCGAAAATGTCGGTGTCGTACATCCAGTTCCAGGGAGCCAGTTCCTTGAACTCAAGCGCTGCTTCGTACAGGGCTTTGTATTCCTGAAGAGACGGCGGCAGGTCATTATTCATCATTTATTTCCTCGCATTTTTTTCCACCATTTACTGCAGATACAATGCCGAAGCAAGGAATGCATCCTCTGGTTTTCCGAAGAACCCGCCATCAGGGTACATGGATAATTCATACTTCTCATTGCTGTATGTATAGAATGCAAAGCCCCATCGATCATCGCCAAAATATCGAAGCCTGCATAAATGGACCGGGGTATTTCGGAGCCGTTCAATATACTCTTCCTTTGTTTCATGCCAATCCTCAGAAGGCCAGTCATTGCTGGCTTCTGGCTCTTGATATGCATCAATGTAACAAAATTGACCTTTGAAGCGAATATCCAGGCGTGTGTACTTCCCTTTATAGTGCTTCTCAGCAATGCTTGTAATACGCTTCTCAACATCATGTTTAACCGGATCAGGGATTTTTATGCCTCCGGCGTCAGGAGTAAAACCCAATTTTTTCTGTGGCGACATGATCTTCTCCAAATATATTTTTCATTATTTCAAAACACTTCCATACCATTTGGGAATATTTTTATTTATGAACTCATCCATCTCTTCTAAATTTTTAGGATTTTTGTTCTCTTCCCTCCACTCCTCTAAAACCTGCATGAAATTTTCATGAGGGGCATCGACAGCCCAATCCTTAAATTCTGTAGTGCCTTCCCGTTCGAACTGATCAATCCCTTGCAATATCCCCATGCAATGAAGTTTAGCCTTTTCATCCATTGAAATCTTCTGGCATTTCCTGAGATCGTCAATATAAGGTTCCAGTACTTCTTCAAACATCTCAAAGGCCAGTTCATAAGGATCAACATACCCGTATCTCGTGCTTCCTGAATTATTCCAGACATCCTCAACATCAAGGATGTTTAGATCATAGAAGATATCCTCTGCGATACCATCCGGATCCACTTCCGTAAGGTATTCCAACGCCAGCTCTTGTATCCTTTTTGAAATCTTCGCATCCTCATCAGCAAGTCTTTGTAGAATTTCATTAGCATGCTCGGTGCCGACTTTATCGAGAACCTGCTTATTTATTGTGGTTTTTGAGGGTGGCATTGTGCTGTTCTTCGTGGGTTTTTGGGTCATTTGTTCATTAATTAAAAGCATTGAGTTAAAATCTTTGTGTTTTAATCAGAAATAAGCTAAAAAGGAGCCTGGGCCGGGGATCTGAAATCCAGGCTTGAAGGCTCTGAGAAACTGCTGGCCAGGCAGGTATATCCTGGAGTTGTGGCCAGGAAGGTGGATAGGTTTGATACTGAACTTCACAAGCTCGGACTGCATTAGCACTGGCAAGGAAAGACCGGACTACAGCGATTAAATACGGTTCGTTTTGAAAGATAAATATAAATCATAAGAATACCAGAATACCTTTCATGTGTCATCGGTTAAGAGTAATATTGTAATGGAACACGGATGTGCACGGATAATAAATAAATCCGTGAAAATCCGTCAAATCCGTGGCATCCGTGTTCCTTCCTCCTTGATGAATACTATTTCATAAATCAACAAATTCAATTAATATTGAGATCACGATTTATAGGACACGACCAAAAATAAATTGAATGAAATGATTTCAAACGGGTTCTGGATGGGGCATAAGCAGTATTTAACAATTCTTGAATTGATTGATGGAATTGAAATGTGATATTATTCTCAGGTTATCTTGAATATGAACTGCCGATTATTTACTCTACATGTGATTAACAAACCTTATATACTTACTCGCCAGTATGTTACTGTATGGTAAGCTTCTTCAACCGCACACATGATCTGTCAATCCTTGAAGATCTATACCGCGCCCCGTCCTCATCA
>JAUWRA010000128.1 GCA_030610815.1 Methanosarcinales archaeon | reverse complement strand
GAAGTGCAAACATCTTCGATTGAGTCTCAGACGGCTTGTGGAGGAGTTGGAGGGGATACGTGTTGCTCTTGTGAAGGAGAAGTCGGGTGGGAAAGTTGAGGTGGTGGTTGAAGAGATGGATGCAAAACAAGCCAGGTTGTTTTCTTTGTTGGATTTGGGGAAATTTATGGGGAAGTAGGTAAATCGATAGCGAGAGATTTTATGTTTTGATAGGTCATACATTGACTAGGTTGCTTGGTAGTGTTTTTCACTACATCTTTGAAATTCAAGATTGATTGTTATGTAGCAGACTATAATATGAATCTGGTAATTTGGACCAGGCAACTTGAATCTGGTAATTTAACGTCTGCAATATTCAACCAAAAAGAGACTTTTTCTCAGGTACATCCATTGCACTCATCTGTCCATATCCTTCATCCAGCATGAACAACGTAAGTGTCTTACGTCCCTCTTTTTTCTGAGTATATATTATCTGTCCGCCCACATCCATGTACTGCGAATAAACGTCATCGAATTGCTTTCGTTCCTGTTCCTTAAGCTCAATGAACAGGGTTTTATCGCGCAACTGGTCATACGCCACTACCACGTCAGCCTCCCGCAGGCGCTTTAGTTCAGTGATAAGCTCAGGGTCTGTGGATTCGTCAATATACACACTTTTTTTATGTTCCCGGGACCAGCCAATCCTGCGTTTTTCAATATCTATGACAGTAATAGCGGTCCATTCACCCTGTTTCTGACGGCGGGCAGATATGTTCATGATGTCACCTGTGCTAAGTACAGCGCCTATAAATAAATAATCTTTTAAACACCAAAGTACATTTAAAATCACGACCGGAGCCTTTTAAATGCACCTGAACGACCCTTATGTTGTAACATATGAAGGAATATATGCCATTTGCGACCGCGAGAACAAGTTTGTTGAAATAATAGAGAACTCCAGATGTTATGGCGGCTCTGCCTGGACCATGCATCACTATGCCAGCAGTCCGTTGATAATCGATGTCAGGTCTGTAGGTAATATGATACGCTACCGCACCAGGGCAGGCACCTCAGAACTCACACTGGAAGCCTCGGTTGCCGCCGCAGGTATTGAATCGGTCATAGTGAAGGGTGATGAAGTGGAGATCACCTATGCCGGTCTTGGCGGCGGGGGTGTGGGTGCCACAGTGTGCCGGGCTAACAGCCGGGGCGTGCTCAGGTCCGACATCACAGAATCGGGTGGAGGCAGGGCAGCCAAAGGCACGATAGTAGTGCCGAGAATGGAGCGTGTACTTGTAGGAATCGATGATACCGATAACAAGGAAGAAGGGGCCACATGGTCCCTGGCACACAATATCGCAAACGGACTTGACAGGCAAGATGCCAGGTACCTGTCCCATTCCCTTATCCAGTTGTTCCCGGCACCTTCCAAGACCCAGAACTGCGTGTCCACAGTGCTGGAATTCGGGTGCAGGAACAGCAAGGCAAAACAGTCATTGCTGCAGGATATTAAAGCAGCACTGGAACAGTACAGCGTATCCAGTGAGACCGGGATGGTGGTCCTTGACAGTTTTGATGCTTCACATCTTGAGGATTACAGCAAGGAATGCAGGACCCGGATACTCACAAAAGAATTTGCCGAGCAGACCGCCCTGGCTAATGATGTCCAGGTGTGGATGGACGGCAACGGCATCATCGGGGCACTGGCAGCCCTGCCCTGGTTTGACAGGCCCAATGAGTCAGTAAAGATCGATAGAACTCATCTATGACGTCTTACCATCACAACGACAGATGCAACCACCAGTAATAATGCAACGAATGACAGACCTAAAAGGGTGGGAATATCCTTGTTTTCATCCGTTGGTACACCACCTGTTGTACCATTATAATGTGGACTACCTGAACTATTACCAAAATCCGTATCACCGGCATCTGTATTACCGGTATCTGTATAACTGACACCTGCTTCCATTGCTGCTGATCTCATGGCCCACCCTGTGATACTGTTCAGGTTGCTGACAAGTATTGTACCTGATCTTTCATCATAAGTGGTATCCCTGGACGCATCTGCATATTCAGGTGCTACCACTTCAGATTCATAATAATCCGCTGCCACCACGCGCCTGTATTCAAGGCGTTCGTATTTGCCACCTGTGGTCTTTGATATCTTTTTGAACACGTCTGTGCCGTGGTTATAGTCATCGATGCCGCTACAGCCAACGGTATGTATGGTAATACCCAATTCGGCAGCAAGTTCACTCTCTTCCAGGTGATCATAACCCAGCGGGCAGCCCTGCTTAAACGAACTGTCACCGTTACCCCCAAGACCGTGAGGCGGTGCATCACCTATCAAGAATATGACCTTCATTGCATCACCGGACCAGTCTATATCATGTACTGCAATATGCAGCCCATCTGCCACAGCTTCAGGACCATCACCTCCGCCCATGGCATTAATATCACGCAGGTCATCCATTACCTGGTCTATATCAGTGGTCAGGTCGAACATTTTGTAAACATATGTTTCATCCTCAGGAGAATGGTCGCGGTATGTAACGATCCCTATCCTGACATTGGGCCTGGGGTTACCGCTCATGGTATCTTCTACAATGTTCTGTATATGGCTTTTGACAGAAAGTATTTCATCACTCATGCTGCCAGTGGAATCGAGCAGGAATACAACTTCAATGAGGGGAATGTCCGGATCATTGGGTGAGGCTGGACCATCACCATTGGGATTTTCCAATTCGGCTGTTACCGCCGGAATAAATGACAGGACCGATATTGTTAAACCAACTATTATGTATGCAAATAAAGCGTTTATTCGTGGTTTATCAAAAATTAATTTGTAAATTTTACTTATCATGAAATATACACCTCTATTTCAATATATTTGACGCAAAAACACTTAAAAATTGCTTTAACTACGAATCAGTTCGTAGTTACCTGTGATATTAATAAAATATACTACATTATATGTATAATCCAGAACTATAGATAACAGCCACAGAGGTCACCGATTAAGAAAGGAGCGGTTAAATTATAATTATATAAATATTAAAATATTAAGACATTAGTACCAAATTGTGGGTTCTTCCCCACAAATATATATTCTCTTTTATATATAAAAACCCAATCATAAATCTTAACTACATTCATCTTATCCCATACCTCAGGTTTGAATAAAAATGAGATTATGGAAAAACGAAGATGCAAGGGTGCCACTTGCATTGATAGGAGTGTTGTTCGTGCTAATATCAGCCGCTACCTCACTACATTTATCACAGATGGATGCCCGCATGGCTTCAGCCATGGGGACAGATACTGATATTAACGCCGCCGATACTGCTTTATTATATGCAAGGGCCGACTTGGCAAGAATTGTGAACTATGCAGGCATGGATGCCTTAAAACAGATGGGCGAGACCCCGGTAATTGCCATCGACCCAAACAGCCAGTACAATCCCGGTGGGGATACGCCTGATGTGGCAGAGTTCAACCGCAACTGGGCCAAGGGCATGATGACACATACAATGAACCAGTACATTGAATCCAATTACATGCATGACCGTTACCAGTACAGGGGATATGCAGTGAACGTAGAGCCCATAACCAACTGGAATAAAACCGACATCATCCCGATATATATGGCACTGGACAGGGACCTAAAACCCCCGCTGCTGGCCCCGAATGAAACATATCAAACATACTGGAAGGCCACAGTACCACTTACAATATCCATAGTAGACCTGGCCTCAGGCGATACAATAGATGAACAAGACATCATTGTGGGCAACCTGATCTTAGCCAGGTATCCGCTCCTCGAATCCCTCACAACAGAATACGAGACCAGGCTAAATGGTTCCAATGCACTGATGACCGAGACCACTGCCTTTGCCATGGGATATACCTGGGCCAGGGGATACCTCCAGTATTCCAAATCCGGAAATCCTAAAAATATCGTAGACAACGAACATCTTTCATTGATAGTAAACGGAGCACTAATGCTGGACCAGGGTTTTGTATTCAATTCAGTTGACCCTGCCAGCATCATCGAGTATGGTATGCAGACCAAAAAGACTCTGGAAGGTAAAAAAGACATTACTATGGGCGAATTCATATGCAATACCAAACTGGACAATGGTAGTTTTATTGTCGATCCCAACGCCGATGCTGCCTATTCCACAGGGGATCCTGATAATGCCTCAAAGGCACTGGACGAAGCACTACACTTTGACTACAATGCCACCCCCATAACTGATCTTCTCAACAACGATTCATTCCCTGGAGGTTCAGCCACCAGGCAGCAGATCAATAAGATCATCCCACAGGTTTATAAAACCAAACTGGCAACCGGGGTTGCCAGGCAGACGAATGTGGACATAGGAGCTCATAAAGGATATAATTCCAACCATAAAACATATAGCTGGGGTGAACCTGACAATATGAGACGCTTAGAGGTACTGCCCAGGGATACATCCGTGCCAGGGAACCTGTATGGTGAAGTATGGGAAGTAACATGGACACGCAAGCATGTATGGCGGCATTATTATACAGTGAAATATCCATGCATGAAGACCGGTCCACTCGGACCATATATGGGTATATGCTACCGTAGAGAATACAATGAAATGACGGCCATTGATACGAGGGTGGACAAGGTCGTGGTTACGTTAAAGGCTGAGGAGAACTCGAAGACCAATACCCATCTGGATTATGATGGTTCCACCCTGTCAACAGGTAATGATGTGGTTAAGGCTTTTACTTCAAGGGATGTAATATATACGTTGGACCATACTGATTCCGGGCTTGAGGAAGCATATAAAAGTTATAAGAGCGGGATATTTGACCCGAAACTGATAGCAAATATCAAGAATATGAATCTGGACAGTGATAATTGCGATCCAAAGACTTTTGATGTGGCTCCACCGGGGTGGTTGAAGGGGGAGGCACAGGATGCAGTTGATGAGATCAACAGGCAGATACGTAGTGATGTGCACTTAAGCCCGGATATTAATTATATGGAATATCCCAATCCTGCCGATGCTATGCGGGCTACTGCTATTGACATTACGAACAAGATCAAGGCGAACCAGACCAGGTATGCGAATAAGGACAGGTATTATAGCGGTGGGAAGTATAGCAGTTGCAGTGCCAAAACCATCAGCCAGGTACGGGAGTGGTATGTGGATGAAGTGTTGTACCAGGTTAATAAGCAGTATATGGCTGCGTCAGAGAATATAAACGACCAGATAGATGCTAATTTTTCGGACTCGGCAGACGATGTGCGGGAAGCTAATAATAACGGTGCCAGTCTGTTAAAGTCTATGATGTGTTTTCCGATCGGGTTTACTATGAAGGCTGAGCATGTGAGGGATGATGGTTCGCATTTCAGTGAGGATGAACTTGCCTATTGGGAGGAGAATGTAACGCTGCTGGTGGATATGAAGCCGGATTATCTGCTTGCTGAGAATGATGATGATAAGGAATTGATAAATCTAGGTGTGCAGAATATATGCTTCTTTGGACCTACTGGTGTGCCTGTGCTGCCGCCACCCAATTATGTGGTACAGTTCAATAGCTGGATGATCAATGTGGAGGGGCGGATTGATGATTTTACGCTGTTTGATGTGGATAATGAGTGTCATCCACATCCTATTTTTGGACATGAGGCACAGGTGTATAGGAGGAAAAATGAAGCCATTGAAGATCCAGCTAGTAATTATGAAATAATAGGTAGAAATTTGCCTATAGAATTTAAATTTTTAACTGGAACATTTATTGCAGTACCACCTGGTCCAAGGGGAATAGGAGATAGATCAGGTGGAATGAACGAATCATCGTCAAAGTTTGGTGATATTTTGAGGAAGTGATATTTTGAAAAATAAGATTTATCTATTAATAATAGTATTTTGTTTGAATCAAAATGTATTAGCTGATCCTGTTGAAAATGATTTTGGAATTGTCAACGCATGGTATAATGGACAAGAGGCGACTGTTAGAGATGTATATTTAAAAGTGGGTGAGCCTGTTGAAATAACTGCATATGTATATTCGAAAATTGACTGCAATGTTTATGCTGAATTAGCTAATCCATTAATTACTATGCCATATGAGATAGTAAGTGGACCAAGCGAATTTGATGAACTAATTCAAAATCGTGAAGTTAAATCAGGATGGTCTAAAAATTATACATGGATTATTAAACCAAATGGAGAATGGACTAATGGTAATGCACCAATTAATCTATTTGTTCAATTCAGTGATCGAGGAGACGTCAGGATAGAAGAATTCACCATCGCTAACCCCTACATCCTTGACGAGCACTACTCAGGCCCCGCCCCTACCCGCACCACCGCTGACCCCTCGTCCACTGACCAGCCCCCGTCCCAGGGGTCGCCAGGATTCGGGGCTGTGGGTGCGCTGCTGGGGATTGCGCTTGTGGTGATGGCAAGACGGAACTGAATCAATGGTGATTTTGGGTGTCCTGCTAATGTTATGCGGTCCGGGTGCGGAGAAAATGCGAAGAACGTTGAGCAGGTGATTGGGGGTGCGGTGAGTGCTGCCGGCGGCGGTCATGGCTGTTAAAATATAATTTAGATTATATTATGCACCGCAAAGGACGCAAAGAACGCGAAGCCGACACAACATTATCTTTGCGACCTTCGCGTGCTTTGCGGTGAATTCGCTTTATTCCAGCACAACACCCGGCCTTCATGTCACTTGCCCCCACCCGCACTGCCGCCGCCCCCTCGTCCACTGACCAGCTCCCGTCCCAGGGGTCGCCCGGGTTCGGGGTGGTGGGTGCACTGCTGGGGATTGTGCTTGTGGTGATGGCAAGGCGGAACTGAATACACGATGATTCCGGGTACCCTGCCGATGGTATGCGACCCGGGTGCGGGTGCACATGCGCTGAAAGTGGGTTGGGGCGTGGTGTGCGGTGGGCTTACCTCTACTATCCCGCCGCCCGGCCTCTCTGCACTTATCCCTGCCACCGCAGCCCGTCGGGCGGCAGTGTGGCAGCCAGCCTTG
>JAUWRA010000168.1 GCA_030610815.1 Methanosarcinales archaeon | reverse complement strand
TAATCCCTGAAAAAGAAGTTGCCCTTACCAAAGGTGCAGCCGGTCATGTACTGTATGGCATCCACTGCGCAGGAATTGTTCTCCACAATTGCTATCAATTCTTCATCTTCTGAGCGCATGGCATGAATTCGCTCCATACCTGCCTTTGCAGCGCGATAGCCAAGTACCAGGCCAGGACAGAAGTGGCCGTGGAAATCGATGATGGGTTTGAGGTCGGGGGGAATATGGGGCTGTGTCATTGATATAAGATTGGTTGCGATGGGGTTAATAAGTTTCGTGGAGGATGGACTATTATAATGCTTGAATGATGTGGTTTAAGGAATCAAGAAAATGCTCACTTCGTTCGCATTTTCTAAGCCTACAGGAAAGCATATACTTTCATACACATTTTCCTGCACATAAAAAAACAGACTCATAATCCTAAGTATCATAATCCTAATAATTGGTAATACATTGATGATACCTTAAATCAGGGTTTAAAAATGGAAGCAAAAACAGCCACAATGGACTGAATAGAATCTTGACATATCCAAAAGGCACCAGTAGTGCTATATATTAGTAATAATGCAAACAATCTTGGCGATTATGATAGGAATAAATCCCATCAAATAATAGAACATAGTTCATCAGGCTTGACTCCAAAACTCACCCCAGAGCCCCGATCTGCGTACCCCTGACCGACCTGCGGTAGCGTTTACTTACCTCAATAGTCTCATCCAGATTATCCTCTGTTACCCAAACCGCATGTGGAAAATCCGAACCTGTGAATGCGTGCCTGAATGCATTATAGATAGCACTATCAACCTTCCCCTGCTGGTAAAGTTCTTTAATAGAAGGCCAGCCCCAATCAGAAACCAGTGCTTCAACCGCCTCGACCCCATCCCGTTCGAACACCTCCACCAGCAGTGCCGTAACCATGCAATCCCCTGACATCACAGCCACATTAGAGTTGGATACTGCATACTCATTGCCATTGAACGATAAAGCCAGTTCTCCGGCATTCCTGGTAAGATCCAGCATTTTCCAGTCCGTGATGCTGTCGCCTATGGTGGCTGATCGGTTCAGATCCAGCCCTTCCTTATCAAGAGCACTTATCACTGCCTCATATTTGCGGGTGCCGCCTACCGGTTTTATCTCTTTCAGCACACTACCAAAACCAGTGGGAGGGAGTATATCCCAAAAAAAGCTATCCATCTGCCAGATAGAACAAACAGTATTTTCATCAAGTCCATCCTGCCTGGTATTCGTATCAATATCCAGGGGGGGCATGGATATTATGGTACGGGCCATTTCCCTGACAAGGTCCTTATCGGCACCTGGCATCTCACTGGCATATTCATCAATGGGAAACCACGTACAGTATGTATTTTCTTCAGGTACGCCTGCCAGGTAGGCCGTATAATGTACATACTGGTGGTAACTGGTACTGATGATATTTACTGTATAGCTGCGTCTTAGCAGCTCTATTGCCTTGATGGAACCGGCAATGAAATTGGCATTATCCTTTGCCTTTTCCACAAGGAAATCATTATCCAGGCCGAAGGCTATCAAAAACGGGGCAATCAATGCAAGAGTGTTTCCGGGCTCATAGTCCTTCTTTTTTATAACGTACGCCAGATAATCGTCATAAGCACTGATATTCGTAAAAAGTCGATCACCCTCTTCAATCCCCTGGCGCATTATGTCAAAAGCATGGTCTGCCGTGACCCACGGTCCTTCCCAGTCAGAGTTGATCATTGAAACCCCTTCTTCAATTTATGTCAATAGTATGTATTTCTACACCAACTATTTCTACACGCACTTCAAATTTATTACTATTCCATCAGAACAATTCAAATATTCCGATCCCTGTCAGTGTGAGTGCAGTTACCACGATCCCGGCTATCAGTACGCCCGTGAATATCGCAAGCAGGGCATGCCTGAATTCAATACCTAACACAAATGCAGCAGCGCATCCCGTCCAGGCACCAGTGACAGGCAGCGGCACTGCCACGAATAACGTAAGTGCCAGCGTACCATATTTCTCGAACCTTGCATTGTGTTTGTGGTGAGTGCGGGTGAAAAACCAGTTGAAAAATATATCCCACATTTTCCAGCGTCGCAGGAAATCCGATACCGGTTCAAGGAATAATAAAAGCGGGATGACAGGTATCATATTGCCAAGCACGGCCAGGAAGTACGCTTCAGGGATAGCCATACCATAACCGCCCACCTCGGCCGGGGCAAGTGCAAGTGGTATGGCACCCCTTAGTTCTGCCACCGGCAGCATGGAAATAATAATAGTAGCTGCCCAGTCCGGAATCCAGGAAATAAAAGCAGCAATAGTTGCGCTAACTGTCATTTCCTTTCCCGGCCAGGACGAAATAAGCAAGCAGTGCCTCTAACTGTATCCGTTCATTGGCGCCTTCTGTCAGCCTGAAATCTATCTCGCCGATACGGTCCATCAATTTCACTTTCAGGATATCGGGAATGCTCTTATCGAACATGGTCCTGTGTATCTGGATAATAATATCCTCGCCAGATAAGCCCTGGTTGATAAGTAAAGTGTCCAGCTTGGTCCTTGCACCGATAAAGTCCCCGTCCAGTGCCAGGTCTATGAGGCTGCCTATCTCCTCTGGTCTGGCAGTGGCAGTGATCTGGTAGATCGCTTCCATGTCTACCTTCTTATCAAGCAACCCGGCTGCCTGGAGGGCGTTAATTGCTTTTCTCATATCACCCATGGAAACGTATTTTATGGCTTCCATGCCCTCGTCGTTGACCTCAAGCCCTTCTATCTTTGCGATATGGGCTATACGCTGCTCGATGGCTTCAAGCGAAATTGGCCCGAACCTGTATACCGCACACCTGGACTGGATGGGGTCTATGATCTTTGATGAGTAATTGCACGAGAGAATGAACCGGCAGTTGCTGGTGTATTTCTCCATGGTGCGCCTTAGTGCGCTCTGGGCGTCAGAGGTAAGTGCATCGGCCTCATCAAGGAAAATGATCTTGAAATCTGCTTCGCCCAGTGGGGATGTGCGGGCAAAGTTCTTGATCTTGTTACGCACTACATCGATACCGCGCTCATCACTGGCGTTTAGTTCGGTAAAGTTATTTGTCCACGTGTCGCCGAACAGCTCCTTGGCAACAGCGATGGCTGAAGCCGTTTTGCCAACACCGGGTGGGCCGGAGAACAGCAGGTGTGGCAGATTGCGGGATTTCACGTATGACTGGAGGCGTTTTACTATTTCGTCCTGTCCAACCACATCTTCCAGGGTGTGTGGACGATATTTTTCAATCCAGATCTCTTCTTTAATTTCCAGGACCTCCTTATGGGATGGATGTATATATGATTTGATGGGTATAAGGTTTGTTAAAACATTTCAGTTAACAACATAATAACATATGTTCTTTATCAAGAAATTTGATGGACGTGTTGATCATGAGGATCTGGGACATCCCACCTGACAGATTTTGCCGGAACCACTTGCTTGGTGAGCACAGGGAACTCCATGCTGTGTGGTCCATCATCACCAATGGCAAGAAAGCATATGCCAACCATCCTGAGATCACAAGATGGAGGGGGAGGCTAAAAGCCCTGTATATGAGGCATGAGGAACTTGTCCGGGAGATGAAGGCAAGAGGTTACAATCATCATACTCCGCTTGACCCGGTACTTGCAACCGGCGAGGGTGTACAGAGCATTTTCGTAGTTTCTTATGAAGAGCAGATCAGGATTCTCCGGGAAAAGGGGTGTGGATGCAAAGTTTAGCGGGTATTCCCTCAAATAGTATATTTTTCAATATCCTCAAGCGTATTTACGTTTAAAAATGTCTTGAGTTCCGGGTCCATCTCCATGATCTCATCCATTTTTATAAGTACCATATCTTCCAGATCAAAGATCGGAGCCAGAATGAACCTTTCACCCTGTTCGATAGACTTTTTGGTTTCGGCCAGCATAGGACCGGTACGATATACCGCATGCAGGGGTTCAAATATTCCGTCACTTCTTACAGGCAATGCCCCATCATGTTTCTGAGCGCGTTTGAACAAGAATTCCACCACCCCGACGTTGAGGAAAGGCATATCACAGGCAACAACAAAAACGTATTCACCACCAGCGGCCTTCAGTCCCTCAAGGATGCCTGCAAGGGGCCCCACATCAACATATTTATCCACTACGATTATTCGACCTGTGGTATATTCTTCAAGGAGTTGCTTTTGCCTGTCATCCCTTACTGACACAATAATCTCATCCACCACTCCTTCAAGGATCTCGATGGTATGCTCTATGATCGTTTTACCATTTATGGGTATCAGGGCTTTCTCCTTATGCCCGAGCCGCTTACCCAGGCCGCCAGCTAGTATTATTGCAGAAGTATTGATCATATTGCTCGGAATTTTGAGACACAGATTACACTGATTACACAGATTAATTGTTGTTGTGAAAATCAGTGTAATCTGTGTCTATATTAATTTTGCATAGTGGGGTATCCACTTAACTCCCGAAACTTCATACTTCACGATCTAGGGGGATATTGTTCTATCGGCTTATAGAAAAAGCCGTATCAACAGACCCTAATCCATACAAATCTATTATTGGTAGGGGAAAGTGTTTATAGA
>JAUWRA010000012.1 GCA_030610815.1 Methanosarcinales archaeon | reverse complement strand
AAAAGTGCGGCCCCGCCCAGTTCTGCGATACCACTTGCTCCTGGTGTAACCGGCACTATCATGATAAATGTCAGGAACACCTGTACTGCCATTGCCACCGTAATAGATGGCGGCTGGTTCAATCCCAGCAGGATCAGCGGCAATACCATGAATTCCACTATCCAGTACATCATGGTACATATACACCCTAAAAACAAACCTTGCTTACCTGTTCTCATAAAGGCCCACAAGCTGTTATGGAAATTCAATAGTTCCTTATCAATAAACTGTATCATGTGTTCTGTCCTGTCAAATCTTCCAACTTTATGTAGACCACGGGTGATAAGCGATGAAAGCCAGTCTATGAATTTCGGGTTCAACAGGCCGCCAATAGCCATAAACACCAATAGCAGGACAAATAACTCTGCACCGATTATTGCCAGGTCCATCTCCCAGCTTATCAGTGAACCACTTAATACCAACAACGCAAACGGAGTGGCAATTAAAAGCAGCAGGGCATCCAGTACACGCTCGCCAATGACCACAGCCGAGGCATCGCCCACCGGTACATTTGCATTGCGGTTCAGCATATGTATCCTGACAGGTTCTCCGCCTGCCATTGATGGCGTCACTGATGCGGCGAACAGGTTTGCTATTACGATCTCAGTAGCATCTTTGACCCCTATCCTGTATCCCAGGGCCTCAGTCATTACTTTCATACGCAGCCCCCATATGAAGTAAGAAACTACATGCAGGGCAACAGCAGCAAGAAGATATACCGGTTCCATTCTCTGCAGGATGGGCAGGGTATCCGGGCCTATGGTAAAAACTGTGACAAGTACCAGAACGATGATACTTATTATTAATGAGATGATAAACAGTTTTTTCAGTCGTTCCATATTGCCATTGAGAGATAATTATTATGTTATATATACCTTGATAGCTTCCATAAACTGTTGAACAACGAAGAAGTAAACACATCCTGATGAGTGATGTATCCTGATGAAAGAACATACCCTGATGAAATAACAAACCCTGATTAAATGACAAAACCCGATGAAGTGATATATTGGTCTCAATAATCCTGCCAACCAAAAATGAAGAGTCCTGCATAGGTCCCACCATTACCAGGATCAACGAGATATGTCATAATCCCAGGATAGTCGTAGTTGATGGCAACTCCACGGACAGGACTGTTGAGATTGCAAAGAAGTACGGCGTAGAGGTCATATTTGACCACGGTCTTGGTAAAGGCGAAGCCTTGAGGTGTGCATTTGACCATGTGCGGGATGATGTGGTGTTTTTGGATGTGGACGGCACGTATCCGCTGGAACTGGTCCCTGATTTTATAGAGGCACTTGCCGAATATGACCTGGTGGTAGGTGAGAGGGTCAGGTTTGACGGTGATGCCCTGCCCAGGTTATTCCTGGTAGGTGATGCCCTGTCCAGGGGATTGTTCCGGCTGCTTTATTCATCAAGGGTGGATAACCTTTCAGGACTAAGAGGCCTCAGGAAGGAAGCCATACAGAGAATGTCACTGGAATCTGATGATTTCGGGATAGAGACAGAGATAACAGGCAAGGCTGTGCGGCTGGGACTTAAGATAAAGAAGATATCCATAACCTATACGGCCCGCACCGGCAATTCCAAGTTCAGGCCAATACGAGATGGCATTATCGTACTAAGGGCCATGTTCAGGTACAGGTTCAAGGACCTTTCATGAATTATTAATTTCGGCTGTTATTCGTTATACTCAGGGTTTAGCTGGTCTTCGGTAATACTGGTCCCTTCAGGTATGACAAGTTCCGGCCACAGGACCACATTAGAATGAACTGTGACATTATCCCTGATCACATCCCTTGGTCCGATCACAGTTCCGGTCTCAAGGATGCAGTTGTTGCCTATCTTTGTGTTATTGTCAATGATGGCTCCTGAGACACAGGTATTCCTGCCTATTTCCACGTCATTGAAAACAATGGCAGACAATAATCTGGCACCGTCCTTGATCACACAGTTTGAGCCTATTGATGTATATGGTCCGATAAGTACCTGGTTACCGATCGTAGTATTCTCTCCTATCATGATCGGACCCACAAGGGCAGAATCGGAACCCACTGACACCCCGTTATCCACATTGATCGGTCCCGCCACGCTTGCGTCCTTAATGTTGAAATGGCCTTTGATTATTGTACCGGGGAGTATCTCCAGTTTCCATCTACAGGCCTGCCTGTATGCTCCTGCATTGCCGATATCGGTCCAGTGGCCCCTGACCAGGTATCCATTTATTCGTTCACCCTGCTCCATCATCTTTGGGAACAGGTTCCTGGCAAAATCGAAAAACGTATTTTGTGGTATCATTTCAAGTACGGCTGGGTCGCAGACATATATCCCTGTACTTGCAAGATTACTGAATATCTCTCCGGGACCTGGCTTTTCTGCAAACCTGTGTATCTCATTGAACACGTCCATATCTGCAATACCATAATCCCTTGGGTCTTCAATGGGCAGTAGTGCGATCGTTACCTTTGCAGCAGTTTTTTCATGGAAGCGGTAGAACTCGCGAAGGTCCAGGTCCATTACATGATCCCCGCCGATCACAATGAAGGGTTCGTTCTTTAACAGGGACTCTGCATTCTTGATACTGCCTGCGGTTCCGAGTTTGATGTGGTCCCGTACGTATTCGATATGGGCTCCGAATAGCCGTCCATCTCCCAGTGCATCTTCTATCTCATTGCCCAGGTAACCTATGGTGATAACTATCTCATTGAATCCTTCTGTAACCAGGTGTTCCACAAGGTGTACCACTGAGGGTTTATTCAGTATGGGTATTGTAGGTTTAGGACGGTCAAAAGTCAGGGGGCGAAGACGTGTGCCCTCACCGCCACACATAATGCAGGCCTTCATATTTTCACCGGATTTTATATAGAAATGAGACTATATATCATTACCGATTTTTATCATAAGATAGCCTTCTACGCTCAGTACTTCCGGATGAGTTTGGATATGCTTCAGTGCAGTGCATGGGGCTTGTTAGATATTCTAAAATGTGATATTATAGTTATTCGTTAAGTTTAGTTAACGAATAATAGAGCTATTCGTTAATTTGTATTAACGAACAAGATAATTTAAGAAATATTACCTGATACATCCATGTATAGCTCTTGCGCTTGCAGATGCTTCAATTGGAAAGGTCGCAGAGAATCTTGTTCAATTTGCTTCAAAAGCAAATCTTTTCTGGCGTGAGGCAAACAAAGAGGTAGATTTTGTTCTGCTGGATGGTTCTCATATATTGCCGGTCGAGTCTAAATATACTTCGAAGATCAGGATGCGTGACCTGAAAGGTCTTCTGAGATTCATGGATAAATTTGGCGTTGATACAGGTTTTGTGATAACGGAAGATTGTGAAGCATTGGAAGTCTACAAAGGTTTCAATATACAGTTTGTGCCACTTTGGAAATATCTTTTAGGTATAACTTCACAAAAAACCATTTGAACTATCCGGTGCAATTATTTGTATGACAACCATGAAGTCCTACTAATCTTTGTAAATAATTCAAATACATGATAAATACAGTGGAAACAGGGGGGTAAATGCAGAACTGGTTCCTCACTGGAATTTATCAAGAAGATGTTGGTAAAAATCCCTCTTAACGCCATCTGCCTGCCTCACCAATCTCTCTACGATAAGTTCAGGTGTGCTCTTAGCCACATAATTATACCTCGGGTTCCGGTCCACGATCAGGTTAAGGTTCTTATCCAGTCCCCGTGCTTCGATGCCGTCAACCCGCACAGGTGCCGACGTATGTTCCATTATATTCTCTGCAAGGTGGCTCACGAACACACCGATTGCCCTCGGATTACAGGCAAGGGATTCAAGTATGCCGCCGATTATCCTGGCTGATGCCCCCGGCTCGGTGATGGATTCCAGTTCATCCACAAGTACCGCCATCTTACCCGTTCCCGATACAACAGAGAATTCCCTTATAGTGGACTCGAAAGCACCGGCATCCATTGTACCACCGGATTTACCGAAATAATACATCTCATCCACTAACCCCACAACTGCAGCTTCGGCAGGCACAGGAAATCCCATATGGGCCAGTATCATGGTCTGGGTGATAAGGTCCAGTGTGGATGTCTTGCCGCCCGAGTTAACGCCGCTAAGTACGGCCACCCGTTCAGGTGAATAACCATCTCTGTCGTAATTTCGTTCCCTGTCTCCAAGTGAATAATTGACAGGCTCCACATTGCCTGAAAGGAATAGGTTTATGCCGCTCCTGATATCAATTCCCGCTTCATCGACTATCTGTGGGGTAACAAGCTCCCTGTCCATTGCAAAGAGCCCGATAGCGAACCACATATCCAGTTCCATTGCTTCAGACACAAGCTGGCGGGCCGTATCCTTAAGTTCTGACAGGCTGCGGGCAGTTTCCTTTAGTATCTTCATGTTACGGTTTGCCAGTTCTGCATTGAGGTACTGCCTGAGCTGTTCAACTATCTCCATGTCAGCCTGGATAGTGGTAACGATGTCATTTGAAAAAAGGCCATCCAGATATAGTCCTTCTTTAGGATTCAAATCCAGGTCTTTAATAATAACTAAGACCGATCCTTTTATGATCTGCCGATAATGTTCGGCCATCTCCCTGTCCAGCAGGTCCCTGACCCCACCACCTATTGCATCCAGCAGGTCCTTACCGGTCAGGGTAACGGTACTGCTGTTAAGGTATTCCTTGAAACGTGTATCAGCATTTTTTTCGGCAGACTTTATTGTGCCATCCAGTTGTTCCAGAGCCGATTGTATTCTGTCTACATCAGGGTCAAAACCTGTCCTGACCCCACCATCATTTGCCAATCCATCCAGTATGGTCCCAAGACGGTTGACATCGGATCGTTTGATGTTGGAAAAGAAACGGCTTTTAGTATCGATGACCAGGTCATAGGCCTGTGCGGCCGATGTAATTGATGCGAGGTTGCCGGAAAATAAGGTGATCTCCAGTTCAGGGACAACCTCCCACGATTCCAGTGCTTCCAGGTCTGCATATGTGATATTTGTATTATAAGGCAGGTCCACACCTTCGAGTTTCATTGAGGACGTGACGTGGTGGTACGCTGCTGCTGCATCTGCAAGTTCCCTGGGTGAGCCTGCCAGTATCACGTTTATTGAGTGTCCGAAAGCCGCCAAAGCCTTCTCATATTCATCGTGGTCTGCTGCCACCAGCACCCTGTCCCGTACTTTTTTAGGGGTTGTTCCTTTTATGGACCTTACACCTTTTAGTGCTTTTTTCAGGTCTACGATACCGTTTTCAACTGCAGCGATCCCGTTGACCATCAGGCATGCTTTAGAAACACCGCTCATTACTGACATGATCTTTTCTTTTTTCGAGGAAGGCAGTGGAAAATAAATATTCAGCTTATCCTTTGCATATGGGGTGCTGGCGTATGACCGTATGATGTCAAGCAGTCCCCTGTAGACACGCCATGCCTCTTTCGTTTTTAGGAAATCATCTGGTGAGAAGTTCTCGTCCCTGAAAATAAATCCCTGTACAAGAGTTACAGCATTCTTCTGGCCAACACCCGGAGCATCTGCAATGGCAGCCACGTCATGCCGTTTAAATGCATCCAGTACAGCATCCTCTGACCCGAAATGCTCAATAAGGCGCCGGGCTGTCTTTTCACCTATACCGGGAATCTCCCTGATATCACTCATTCGTAGCATTTGAGTGAGGTTAAACGATATATGGTTTATGTTTCAATTCTTGTTTTAGTGGATGTTGGTCTGCAATGAAGGCGATTGGCATGATATAAGTGAATAATATTATCTTCGTCTTGCCAGTTAAATGGGCTAATTGGAGTTTTGTGCCAAACTTGATAGCTGTGTATATCCGGCAATCGCCATGTTTATCTGATCCGGCATTTCCCTGCTCAGCTTTATTTTGTCGTTTTTTTGGTTGTTTTCTTCTTGGCAGCAGGTTTCTTTTTAGTCCCAGTCTTCTTTTTTACAGTTTTTTTACCGGTGCTACTTTCGGCAGCCGATGATTTTTCTTTAGCAGCAGCCTTTTTAGTTGTTGTTTTTTTCTTAGCTGCTGTCTTTTTTGGCTTTGTTTTCTTGCCGGTAGCAGTCTTTTTAGCAGTGGTTTTCTCCTTGGTTGTCGTTTCCTTCTCAGCGGCAGTAGTCCTGGTTGTCGTTTTCTCTTTATCGGCAGTGGTCCTGGTTGTTGTTTTCTTTTGGGCAGGTACGGGTTTGATAATATCGCCCAGCCTAATGGCGGTTGTCATTCTTTTCGCAGGGATGTCATAACTAACAGCCTCTAGTGCCCCGGTTTCCATCCCAGTTCCTGATCCGGTTGCAATTGTTTCTTCTACTGCTTTACCCGGGACCGTTTCATCTGCCTTTATCTTATCAGAAGTAGCTTTCGTCTTCTTTGATACGGTAGGCTCTGGCACCATATCCGGCAGACCGCCTGTTTTGTATTCCTCTTCCATCTCATCCCTGGTAATTAACACACCATTAGCAGCCCGCATAGCCCCGTCCACGCTGGCTTCCTCGTGGATAATGATCTTACCGCCATTGATCTCACCCAGGATATGTGAGTTTTTACTGATACGCACATCACCCCTTGTCACAAGGTTTCCGTGTATGGTATTACCTTCACCGATGACTATCTCATTGGTAGTCTTGATACTGCCGAACAGGATATTATTGTTCCCCATCGATATTGAGGAAGCCCTGATATTCCCCATCATCCGGCAGCCACTGCCAATAACAGCTTTATCAGGAACCTTAATTGATTCAAGGTCGATCTTCGAACCGCTGGGAATGATAAGTAGTTTATCCTCCTCTAAGTCATCACTTTCATCGGAAAACAGATTTTTCAGGGCATTATCAACTTCTTCGTCTTTCCCCATCCTAATTAATTCTGTCAGGTACAGGAAAATGTAAATGATCACCGGGATAGGATTCCTGATAACTATCCAGCCTCGGGCCTCATAGCCTCCGTCTATTTTCACATTCTTGCCAATATCCAGGTCTTTACCTACGATCAGTTTTCCGTCTATGTTGACAAATTCACCGATATATGCATCATTCTTGGTCCTGACATCACCATTCACCTGGGACCACATATCGATCCTTACTTCTTCGGTCCCGATGACATTCCCATTGATCCTGACCCTTTCCCCGGCAATGACCGAATCAGCAATAATGCCAAAACCCATAACGGTATGGTTGCCTATAATGGCTCCTCCGGTAGTAACAATGGAATGTTCTTCCATTATAGTATTATCGGGAATGGTAAACGTTTTCAACAAATCTTCCATTTACGTTTAACTCCGGAATGATTTGTTTATTTAACATCAAGAGAATATAAAGCGTTTTGGTTTCTTTCCTGCTTTTTACCAGAATATATACTATCTTAAAAACCAGTTATTTTGACAGAATATTTGTCAAAATATTTGATTGAAGATTTATCAGAATCAATCCGTGTGCAGCCAGTACACAGGCAAACCATACGCATGGGCATACCCAATCTCCTGCGCCGTGCCCGAATCCACATCTAAATCTACATCTACATCCGCTCCACATTCACATCCGTATCCGTATCCGTATCCAGATCCACTCCGTCCAGCACCTTAACCATAAGATCGGCTTTACCGCATTTTCTATTTGACGAAGCCGATGTCAATGGTACAGACCAGGGTGATAAAGGATGCCAGGGGAAAATATATCATGGTTGAGAGTAAAGTATACTACTTGTGTATCAACAAAAATTTGTAAACAGGGAAAACGAGTTAAGTTTCCTGGAATCCAGGTATAACAGTAATTCTCCTGAATTTATTGTAATTTACGGCAGAAGAAGAGTTGGAAAAACCGAACTCATGTTAAAATTCCTGGAAAACAAGCAAGGAATATACTTTCTTGCTTCAACAGAAGGGGATAAACAAAACATCAGGGATCTATCAAGTCGTTTGGGCAAAGTAATAAATGATGAAAATTTCGGGGAAATTGAGTTTTCAGGATGGCAATCGCTGTTTGAAACATTGTTCAGACACAGGACATTCCATGAATTGGTGACAAAGGAAAAATTTGTGATAATCATCGATGAATTTCCTTACCTGATATACAATAACAAGTCCATACCATCGATTTTCCAGAAGATGTGGGAACTCGACTTGAAACACGAGAACGTGATGCTCATATTATCCGGATCAGCCGTAAGTGTCATGGAGTCCGAAGTCCTGGGATACAAAAGCCCTCAGTACGGAAGGAGAACAGGACAGTGGCAGGTCCAGCCCCTGGACTTTATCCACCTAAAAGATTTCTTGCCGTATTCTACAGAAGACCTGGTCAGGACATGGTTCGTTTGTGGTGGAATCCCGGAATACCTGTTGAAATTCGATACAAACCAAACCTTCTGGGACAATGTGCAAAACAACGTGATCACAAAAGGCACATATCTTTCACAGGAAGCCGAATTCCTCTTAAACGAAGAGTTCAGGGAGCCAAAGAATTACAAGCGTATTTTCAAAGGTATAGCACTGGGGTACAACACCCTTGGAGAGATATGCAACTATACAGGTCTTGATAAAAGCATGGTATCCAAATACCTGGGTGTGCTCCGAAGGTTGCACATTTTACAGGAGGAAATTCCCGTAACTGCGTCTTCAAAATTCAAAAAGCGGCTCTATTCCGTCTCAGAGCCATATTTCAACTTCTGGTTCAGGTACATCTACCCGAACAGGATCGACCTGGAAGCCAACAGGAACGAAGAGGTCCTGGGCTTGATCAAGGAGGATTTTCCATTATACTGCAGGCAGATGTTTGAAATGCTGGTTAAGGAATTGATAATGCAAAAACATATTCTCGATGAATTTTCGTTCTCAAGGATCGGCAGGTGGTGGCATAAAGATAAGGAAATTGACATAGTGGGGATGAATGAGGAAACAGGTGAGATTGTTTTTGTGGAGTGTAAGTGGAAGGATGTGAGCTACAGGAGTGCAGAAAATATCCTTTCGGACCTGATGGATAAATCATCCTTTGTGCGCTGGAATAATGATGCACGTAAGGAGTATTTTGGGATTGTTGCAAAAAAGGTGGCAGGAAAAGAGGAGTTAAGGCAGCGCGGGTATCTTGTGTTCGATCTGGATGATATTGATTGATGACATCCTTGTTGAACTGTGCATCAAATAATATTGCCAATTTAACTTTCCAGATAGCCTTCCGAAGTTAAGAATGCATATTCTGGTTTTCCAATGAACTCGCCATTGGGGTAATCGCACAATTCATACTTCTGATTGCTATATGCGTAGAATGCAAAACCCCATCGATCATCACCAAAATATCGAAGTCGACATAGATGGACAAGAATATTTTGTCCTAGAATGGTTTGTGAAGGACCCGGAGGACGGGAAATAAGGCGCACATGAGATTAATAAGAACATTTACGTTATTTCCCGATAATTTTAGGTTGATGCAGTCTCAACCTGCGAATCTTGAAGAGAAGACCAACCGATATATGGTTATGCTGGAAAGGGCACTGAAAGACGTTAAGACTTCAGCAGGGGAAGGGTCATATCTCAAGAAGATAGCAGATGATTATCTTGACATGGCCAGGTCCTATTACAATGACGGTGTCCATTTCGTAGAGAGTGGAGACAGGGTCAATGCCCTGGTGTGTTTCAGTTATGGTCATGCATGGCTGGATGCCGGCGTACGATTGGGAGTATTTACAGTAAAAGATCCCGAATTGTTTGCCATTTAAGATTTCAAAGATAAAACATTGCAAAACAGATGATAAAAGTTGAAAGAATATGTGAGGATTGATTGTTGTATGTTGATGAATTACAAGGTAATATTAGAAGCAGCCTGGTTGGTAAAGGACATTGAAACAGTTGATGATGCAATGGGAGTGGCCATTGCAGAAGCAGGGAAACGCTTGAATCCACAGCTGGAATTTATTGAAATAAATATTGGTACCACGTATTGTCCTGCCTGTGATGAACCATTTGATAGTGTGTTCATTACAGCCAATACCGCACTTGTGGGACTGATGCTTGAGATGCGTGTATTCGATGCCGAGAATGAGGAACATGCTGCCAGGATAGCGAAATCTGTCATAGGCAAAGCAATGAAAAATATTCCACTCAATGTGATAGAGGTCACTGACCTGGAACATTCTGATGAAGATGAGTAAGATAAGGGGTATTGCTCTTGGACAAAACCATTTCCATAATAGGGCACACCGCATATGACCACCTGTTCGATGTAACAAAGTTTGCACCGCCCAACTCGTCAATGCCCATAAACGATTACCACATTTACTTTGGCGGTGGTGCAGCAAATATTGCGGCAGGAATAGCAACCCTTGGAGGAAAAAGCCAGCTGGTCTCGCCTGTAGGTTGTGATTTTAAAGGGTCTGATTACCAGCGGCACCTGGAACGGTTGGGTGTGGATACCAGTCTGTTGCACAATATCAGGGACAAAAAAACGGCTTCAGCATTCATATTTACTGATGAAGACCATGATCAGGTAACCTATTTCTACTGGGGGGCATCAAATGATTTCCCAAAACTTGAACCGCCCCGACTGGAATTCGTACACCTGGCCACTGCCGATCCTGTGTTCAATTCAAAGGCTGCCAGACTCGCTGACTTTGTCTCATTCGATCCGGGGCAGGACCTGGTAGTGTATTCCAGGGAATGCCTTGATCTCATACTGGAACATACCAATATCCTGTTCACCAACCGCCATGAGATAGAACGGCTCGCCCGGATGACAGGGCGCTCACGTGAGGAACTTGAGGCGGATATCGGGTTGGTAGTGGTCACACTGGATAAAGGTGGCAGCGAGATACACACCGACGGGGAGAGGATGTTCATCCCTGCCGTACAGGTGGATGCAGTGGACCCAACTGGAGCGGGCGATGCATACCGTGTAGGATTCCTGGTGGCTTATACCAGGGGCTATTCCCTGGATGTGTGCGGACGGGTGGGGTCTGTTACGGCATCTTTCGTAGTGGAAAAAGTTGGCTGCCAGACAAACCTGCCCACCTGGGAGCAAATGCGGGAAAGGTTTAATAATTATTATAAGGAATTTGAATTATGACTCGCCAGGTTTTTGCAAACGCAGCAGGAGTAATTATTCTTATCAGTGTAATTATTGCAGTTTCTGCATGTATTGATTTTACAGACCAGCAAGGTGAACCGGAAGAGTCTCCAATTAAGATAAACGCATCACAGGCAATTGAGATCGTAAAACAAGACCCTGCTGCTATGGAATACATGTCAGAGAACTTCAAAAGGCCCGAATGGAGGGGTAATAAGACCGTGTTGGTCCAGGGTTTCGAGACTAACAACAGCGCGCTTCAGGAAGATGAGACATACTGGAAAGTAGAGATGATGGAGCGCAACTGTGCATGTTCTGGTATCAAGTCCCTGTATGTTGTAGAGAGTTATGTATCTCCTTACACAGGTGAGATCGCAAACGTGACCACTGGCATGGTTTCGGAGAGCAATTATGAAAAAGAGACTTGTGCTTCCACTGCATGCCATTAATAGCTTCACGTTACTGGTATTGCTGTCAATAGTCCTGTTTTTTCCCATTACGGCAAGCGGCCAGGCAGGTTCAGTGGTCCAAGCGGATTCAGTGGTAGTGGAATATTTCTATGAGGGCGGCTGTTTAAAATGCGCCGGTGCCGAACCTATAGTGGACAAGGTTGTCCAGGGATACGACAACATCTCCTATTCAAAATACGAGATATGGTCGGACTATGGTGATATGAAAGTATATGACCGCATGGTAAGTGAGTACGGAATAGCTACCGTCCCTGCCGTGGTCATCGATCACCAGGTCACTATAACATATTCGGACTATAACGGCGATGAGGAACAACTGGAAGAACTGCTTGTTGCAGGGATTGAAAATGCACCGCATATTCCTGAAAATAACTCTGTCCAGCCTGCTGATAGCGGGAATATATTACCTGAGCTATCTCTGCCTGTTGTATTGTTGGCGGGTCTGCTGGCCGGGTTCAATCCATGTCTGCTGGCTGTAATGGCATTTTTGGCATCATTGACCCTATCCTCAAAGGGAAACCGCACTGAACTGCTGAAGATCGTGGGTGGATTTTGTGCAGGTATATTTGTCATGTTCATGATAGTGGGGATGGGGCTGCTGGGTGTGATCAAACAGCAGCCAGAGATCAAGGATACTATAACCCTGCTGTTAGTGGTCTTGATCGGACTGCTTGGATTGTGGCATTTTTATGATGCGTATCACCTGAAGGTGCATGACAGGTCGAGTTTCAAAACGTCCGGGTCATTTTTAAAACTGGTTGAAGGGATCGAGCACAGGAATACGGTTATGGTTTCATTTCTTGCCGGTGCAATGTTCTCAATAATCAAGGCACCATGCGTGGGTGCGGTATATTTTGCCATACTGGACATGTTGATAACACAGGGTAAAATCGCTGACGGGGCCATATACCTTGGTTTCTATAATTTGGGTGTGATACTGCCGGTGCTTATCCTGGGTATTATGCTGGCGTTCGGGCTCAGCCCCGAACGGGTCAATGACCTCAGGGAAAAGAGGCGCGTCGAGATACGGCTGGTGACGGGAGTAGTACTGCTACTGCTTGCGGTGTTGATATATTTTAACATCATTTGAATCGATAATCGATCCTGATTATCATTTATGTAGCCAAGATTTTTATATCTTTAAACCAAATAAGTAACAACCGTGTTGTATAGGTCCTTGCGTGAGTTATTGACAAAGTCTATCTATGATCGATAAGACAACCCCAATGCGGTATATTCCTGCGATATTGCCTGGCATAGAGGGTTACTGGAGTAGACAACGGTATTGGCCAGTGGATGAAGCTCCGGAGTTAGTGCGTCAGGCGACAGCACACTATCACTCATTATTGAAAAATATACACTATTATCCACAGTTGAAAAGTACACACTGTGCCAGTATTTTTATTAAGTGTATTTGTCCCACCATATTTACCCCAGTATCTTTACATCACCAGGTTGTTCCACCACAATCTCTTTTTCACCCTGGTATTCTTCCACGGTACCTGTAACCTCAACTGTATCTGCAATATCAATTATATTATTGACCTTTTCGGCACCATTATCACAGTGGATAAAGACCTTGACCCTGCTGCCTTCACTATCCACTCTAAGTATCAGGTGGTCACCGGTAAAGGTCCCGACTTTTCCGACTACCACACCATGTAATACAACCCGATCGCCTGTGACCGATTGCTCTGAATATTGGGAGGTTTCCATACTATCAGCAATAAAACCGAAGTATACAATGATCAATACCAGTAGTGACATAACCATCAGGATGATAGTTATTTTTTCTTCCTTTTGCAGCATCCGGGCTCCATTTTGACTTGATCAATATCCGTTCCGATGAATCATAACAGCCATCATAGGGGAAAATATTGTGTTAAATATTCTCCTATTCAAGGATGCTGCCGCGGGATGCAGTACCCACGTACCTCTGGTATCTGCCAAGATAGCTCTTTTTAGTTTCTACTACCGGATTTTTCCACCTGGCCTTCCTCTCTTCCAGTACATTACCTGGCACCTTTATATTCAGCAGTCGGTTAGGAATATCTATCTCGATGGTATCGCCTTCCTCTACCAGTGCGATGGGACCGCCCTGTGCAGCCTCGGGTGTCACATGTCCGATACAGGGGCCACGTGTGCCGCCTGAGAACCTGCCGTCTGTGATAAGTGCCACGGAGTCGATCAGGCCCATACCTGCAATGGCAGATGTGGGTGAGAGCATTTCCCTCATTCCCGGACCGCCTTTTGGTCCTTCGTAGCGTATGACCACCACATCTCCGGCCTTTATCTGCCTGTCCATGATGGCATGCATGGATTCCTCCTCGCTGTTGAACACCCGGGCAGGCCCGGAATGTACCATCATATCAGGATGGACCGCAGTCTGTTTGATGACCGAACCCTCGGGTGTAAGGTTGCCTTTGAGTATGGCGATCCCGCCTTGGGGATGTACTGGGTCATCCAGGGTCTTGATGACACTGGCATTGGTCCTGGGGTTGACTGGTATGAAGCCTTCCAGGTTCCTGGCCATGGTATCACCTGTCACGGTAAGCACATCAAGGGACAGCATGTCACCCAGCCGCTGCATCACGGCAGGCACGCCGCCCGCACGCTCCAGGTCAAGCAGGAAATGGTTCCCGCCAGGTCTCAGGTTGGTAAGGTGGGGTGTGGTACGGCTCATCTCATCGAACCTGTCCAGAGGCAAATCCATCCCGAACTCGTGGGCAATGGCTGGGAGGTGCAGGGCCGTATTGGTACTGCCGCCGATGGCCATATCCAATATGATGGCATTGTCGATGGCCTCAGGGGTTACTATCTGCCTGGCAGTGATGTCCTTCTCCACCAGTTCCATGATCTTCATCCCGGTCTCTTTGGCCAGCCTGAACTTCTTTGCATCCACAGCATGGGTGGTGCCGCAGCCAGGCAGGCTCATGCCGAGTGCTTCTGTGACACAGGCCATGGTGTTTGCAGTAAATAATCCGGCACATGAACCGGCACCGCTGCATGAACAATCTTCCAGTGCCTTTAGTTTCTCATCTGTGATCTTGTTGTTCTGCCGTTCCCCCACGCCTTCGAACACAGATATCAGGTCCCGCTCCTCATCGTCCACGAATCCGGGCAGCATGGGGCCTCCTGTGACCACGGCCGTGGGGATGTCCAGCCGGCCGGCTGCCATCAGGTGACCTGGCACGATCTTATCGCAGGTGGGTATCATTACCATGCCGTCGAACCTGTGTGCCTGTACCATTAGCTCGATGGTATCGCGTATGAGTTCCCTGCTGGGTAGTGAATATTTCATACCTTCATGGCCCATGGCTATTCCATCACATATGCCGATGGTGGAAAATTCGAATGGTACGCCTCCGGCCAGCCTGATCCCTGCCTTTACTGATTCTGCAAGTTTGTCCAGGTGTATGTGGCCTGGTATTAATTCGCTCCAGGAATTGACTACACCGATGAACGGGCGGTCCATTTCGTTATCGATAATTCCCATGGCTTTTAGCAGGGAGCGGTGGGGGGCTCGTTCTAATCCTTTTGTGACTTCATCGCTTCTGAGTGTCATGTTGAATTGCTCCGGTTTATGTGATGTTTATTGATTGTAGTTATTGGATATATTAGGAGGGGTTGTTTGTATACTGTACTGGGTGAAAATATTATTTGTGGTGCTGTGGGGAGAAAATGGGGATTTACTATGGTCTATAGAGGTTACTCAACAAATTGGCGTACCATACCGTTTCTTGAAATTTTAGATAAAAGAAAGCTCATCAATTGCCCATTAGACAGTCTCAACTTCTGTTCACCCTCAACATCTCCCCAACCTCCTCTAAACTCCCCATCACCCGAAACTTCAGCGCACCCAGCACCATCGGATTATCACCACCGCCAAACGCACCCCTCGCATCAGTCTTCAACCCTATACACTCCTTCCCCAGGGCATAGCCAATCCCTATCTCAACACACGCCCCCTCATCCGGAACCCTGCCGTCCATATTGAACACCACTACATCACAATCCCTGATCTCCTGCACATCCCTTTCAAAAATAATCCTCAAAGCTTCTGACCTACCCATCTTCTTTTCAAGCTCTGCCAGCTTGTACCCATCCCTCTGGGGAAGGAACGTAGTAAAACCAAGGTCTGACAGGAATTTATCAAGCTTTTCATTGTATTCAAGCTCTGCGTCACAAAAAAGCGGTCCTGCAATATATATCTTCATAATCAATCCACTTCCAATATAACTGATTTTTCGCACTCTTCCACGGTATATCTGCATTTTTTGGGCAGGAACGATTCTTTAAAAGTATTGTTAAAATAGTTATCAGTCATCCCTGCAATAAAATCTCTCACAATTTCAGGTTCAGAATACCTCACACCATAGCCACTTCCCTGGTAATAATTCACATGATGTTGATAGATATTGGAATTAAGATTTTTTCTTTCCATGTCTTCCAAAAAGGTTTCGAACATGAACTTATACATTGTCCTGATCTTACCGGACTGGGTTTTGATCCTGGGATTCTCGTAGATTGTTTTCAGATTGAAATTCCTCAGATCTTCCAGTGCCCGCCATATCTCACTACTGAATGAAATGCAGTCCTCACCATAACTGTTCTCGATCACATCGATAACAAGCGTGTTTATGATTTCCCTGTTGTTATTTCCTATAGCTTCTGCGCAATTTGCAGGTATTTCATCCCTTGTGATCAGTCCTACTGTGATAGCATCTTCAATATCCCGTCCAATAAAACTGATCATATCAGCAATTCTGACAGCACAGCCTTCCAGGGTCATAGGTGTCAATTCAATATTCTTATATGCCTTATCCTCGATTTCCCTGTCAAACACATCCCATGATTTATTCCTATTCGGCCTTAAAAATCGGTCATAACTTTCTCCGTCATGGCAGAGGATCCCGTCCAGTACCTCCAGCGTAAGGTTCTGGTTTTCAATTGTATCCAGAAACTTTACACTCTGCACACTATGATGAAAAACGCCAATACCATGCTTTTTACAGAGTTCGGAAAGATAGGTCTCTCCTTCATGCCCATAAGGTGCATGACCTATATCATGACCCAACGCGATTGCTTCAATAAGGTCTTCATTCAAACCCAGTGCCCTTCCTATCTGTCTTGCAATTTTCGAGACCATCTGAACATGAAGTACCCGATGGGTGATGTGGTCGTTTTCGAACAGATAGAAAACCTGCGTTTTATCAATATACCGTGTATACGCCTTAGAATGAATAATGCGATCCGAATCCCGGAAGAACTTTGAGCGCACTTCATCCGGCTCTTCAATTCTGCGGATGCCGTCAGAGCTTTTCGTGGCGAATTCAGATAATAAATTCTCCCGGCTTTCATTTCTTATAAGAATCTGGCCCAATAATACGTCATTTATTCCACGTCTCATCCATCCTATACTATAGACACATTACATTAAATAACATCCCGATGAATGACGATTAATACATAATATCAAAACTCATTCAATTTGAGTTGATTCCCCATGAACTGCGAAATCTGCAACCAAAAACCCGCCTGATGTCCATAACAAATTAAAATACTCATCAAGAGAATAAATTTTCTCAATACCCAGGATTTTTTGTTCGTTTGACTATTTCCTCTTTGCCTGCCAGGACAGAAAGCACACTACCACATTCGGCCTCATAGCCAAAAAATTCTAAAATCTGCCTGTTTTTTCTATCCCGGCCGAAACAATAATATGCACCAAAGTTAACATATGTGGTAACTATGGTGGTTATAAATGTCAGAAAAATTTCAACTGCTAAATCAACTTGCAGGGAAGGGGAGCACCTTCAGCTTTAAAGAAGCACAAAAAATCAGCAACCTTGGGCCTGGCAGCCTGAAAGTCCTGCTGTCCCGCATGGAAAAGGATGGATGGGTCGAGCGGATAGAAAAGGGAAAATACCTCATCATCCCCCTGGGTGCAAAAAAAGGCAGATACACTATAAACGAATTTGTGATCGGATATGAGATCGTAAAAAATGCGGCCATAGCCTACTGGAGTGCCCTCAACTACCACGGGTTCACCGAACAGATACCAAACACTGTCTTTATCCAGACCACAACAAGAAAAAAAGAACCAAAAATTGAGATATTTGGCGTCAGGTACCGGATTGTCAGGATAACTGAAACTAAGTTCTTCGCCCTGCAGAAAATATGGATCGATGATGCAGAAGTCTGGATAACATACCCTGAAAAAACTATAGCAGACTGCCTTGACAAGCCCCAATATTGCGGCGGGATCGTGGAAGTTGCCAAAGCACTGCAAAATGAAGATGAAATTGACCTGGACAAAGTCATAGAATATGCAATAAGGATGGAAAATTCTGCAATTCTGAAAAGACTCGGCAGTCTTTGTGACAGACTGGCTATACCTGTAAAAATACCGCAGGACTATCTGGCCAAAGGCTACCCCCTACTTGACCCGTCAATTCACAGGAAAGGAAAAGCAAACAGGAAATGGAAAATAATTGAAAATGTGGATGAGAAAATAATTGGTACATTAGAATGATCCGCGCAAACGAGATAAGGGAAACTGCAAGAGAACATGGAGTTCCGGAAACCACAATAGAAAAGGACTACTGTATCAGCTGGATACTGAACAGTTTGTATCAACACCCTAACTCATTTGCGTTAAAGGGTGGAACCGGAATAAGAAAATTGTATGTCAGTAATTACCGTTTCTCAGAAGACCTGGATTTTACCATACTAAAAAATATGGACAAAGCCGAGATTGAAGAAAATATAAGAACATCCATACGAACAGCCAAACAGGACAGCAGCATTGAATTTTTAGACGAAATAAAATTCAGGCAAAATGTGAATGGATATAAGGTTGACATTTATTTCAGGATCTTAAGACAGACAGGGAATCCCCTGAGAATAAAACTTGACCTGACAAAACCTGAACGGGAAAGGATGATTTTACCACTTCAGAAAATGCCTATTTTGCATCATTATTCAGACAATTGTTCCGCTATTGTGCTTGCATATTCCATCCATGAAATAATCGCTGAGAAAATACGTTCGATATTCGAGCGAACAAGACCAAGGGATCTTTACGACCTGTGGTTTTTCACAGAAAATTTCGATATAAGGCTGGCACTGGAAATCCTGCCAGAAAAATGCGAGTTAAAAGCGGTTAAAACGGACATTAGATCTGTAATGGAACGAAAAGATGATTTTTCATCAGCCTGGGTCAATTCGCTGGGTCATCAATTGAAGGAACTGCCTGATTTTGATCCGGTATTCTATCATGTCCTGGAGCAGTTGGAAATGATGGATAGTATATAAAAAAAATAACAAAGTATGTGATATCATGCAACTTGTACTCAACACCCGCGGTTCATTCCTTAAAATGAACAAGAACTGCTTCCTGGTAAAAACCGATGACAAATCCTTTGAAGTATCGGCAGATAAAGTAGACTCCATACTGATTACTACATCAGCTACCATTACCACCGATGCCGTGAAATTCGCAGTGGAGAACAATCGCAGACCGACATCCACTAAAACAAGGATTGAAACTTTATTTCGTCTGGTGTGGTCACAAAAATCAATGGTCTTTATATGACTAAAGAGAAAACAATAGAAAAGGTGAAAAACTATGAAAGCGGAAAAAATGCTTGAACGCATCACTCTTGACCCCAATGTTATGACTGGAAAACCTGTGATCAGGGGGAACAAGACTTACGGTGCAGTATATCCTGGGATTGTTAGCACATGGCGCTTCTGTGGAGGAGATCCTTTACGAGTACAAAGGATTAAACGAAGATGACATTAAAGCATGTTTGCTATTTGCAACAGAATCCCTTGAAAACACCACTTCTCCCGCAGCATTTCAGAACCACTGGTCAAGTGTCTGCTGGCCCGCATCCGAAGCTTCCACCAACCTGCCCACCGCACCCTTCACCCGAACTTCAGAAAAATCATGCCTGTTACAGAGAAAATCAGTGATCTCAGACTCCTTAGGGGACTTCCACGAAATCTCATAATCAGAAATAACATCAGGATACAGGAAAAAGTCCTTGATCACCTGCAAATTCTCAATCTCCTCCCCCTTCTCAACCAGCACCGCTTCAATCCCACCGTGCTGCTTTATCAATTTCATAGCCGTTTTTGGTCCAACCCGCTTGATTCCCGCATTGTAATCAGTACCCACAAGCAAAGCAATATCGATCAACTGCTCCCTGGTGATGCCATTGGCAGACAATCCATCCTCAAGTTCAATGATCTCAGGATTCACATCAATATAGATATTCTTACGCGGAAGCTTGCGTTTTCCAGTAACGGCCAGGTTCCTTAGCACCCTGGGCGCACCGAACAGCAGGGAATCGTAGTCCTGGGATGCAGCAAAATCTGCATCACCCACCTGAGCCATATAGGCAGCCTGCGCCTCACCTTCAGAGGGGGCCTGCACCACAGGAATCCCCATAAATCCCAGCAAGGTCTTGGCATCTTCAACCATGCCCTCTTTCAGGTGTGACGAAGCCTGGGCATGTACAAAAGCTTCCTCCTCTTCACCCGCAGCCACAGCCTCTTTCCAGCGGTGCATAGCTTTATCCCTGGTCTTTGACCTCGCCTCCAGGGTCCGGGCCTTGAAATCCGGGGGCTTGCCGTCGAATACAAATATCGGCTTGATGCCAGCTTCCACAAGGTTCGTGGTACGGTACAAAAACCCTGATAGATGTGAGGTCACCTCACCCCTGGAATTCATCAGTGGCGTACCATCCCTCTGCCTGATGATACTCAGGAACTGGTACAGGGTATTGAAAGCATCGATAGCCACCACCCTGCCTGCCAGGTCACTTAACTGGATCTCGTGTTTTTCAAAGATATCGCCCAATTCCACACCCATGTTCCATACTCCAAAAATTTCTACAAGACGTATTTCCTACACATTAGTAAAATATGATGCATCATCCCTCTGGTCGCTGATGGCCTTATATAGTGTTTCTTTATTCAGACGTTCGGGCTGGTAATATCTGCCGTTCACCTCTTCTGCTATCTCGCTGGCAAGTTTTGAACCGTGACTGCTCATATCCACAACAAGCACATTGATCCCTTCGCTTATCACATGATGCAACACAATGGAAAGTTCCCTGCGGATATTGCCGCCTACTTCCAGGGGCACGTTGGATTTACCGTCAGTCACAAGGACCATTATGGGAATCGTGGATGGGTCCTTCTTGATCTCATTATGAAGGGAGTGCAGTCCCATCAGGATGCCTGAAGCCAGCGGAGTGGTACCACCGAATGGAATTGTCTCAAGATATCGTTTTGCGCGTTCCACTGATGATGTGAAGGGTAGTACCAGTTCGCCTTTCCTGCCGCTGTATGTGACCAGCGATACCTTATCCCTCCGCTGATATGCATCCTTTAACAACGCCACTATCACGCTGCGGGTGATATCCACCTTATCCATTTCATCCATACTGCCGCTGGTATCCATCACAATATTGATGAGCGTGGCAATACGCCTGCGCCTGACCTTCTCCCTGTAATCGCTCTTCTTGACCCTGATCTTGCCATCCTTGGCATGCAGTGCCGCCGCCCTGATGGTTGGAGCCACTGCAATATCGGTAACTTCACCGTCAGGCAGGCGGGATCTCACATACCTTCCCCGCTTCCCTTTGGTCAGGACCTCTGCCCGCCTACCACTCTTCATCTGGCCGGTGACCAATTTCTTTTTTCGTGTCTTTGCAAAGTCACTGAGGATATTTCTTACAATCTTTTCATCTGATTTAGCCCCAACTTTCGTATCTTCAATTTCAGGTTCCTTTACAACTTCAAGCTCTTTATCACCTGGGGCTTGGTATACTGGTGCTATTAACTCGGGTGTTCTTGGTACCGGGGCCACATAGGTGGGTGTACGGTATATGGGAGTGCGATGGTCCACCTTTGTAACAGGTTTTGGTTCGATCACCGGAATCGCATCGGGTCTCTTACGTTTCCGGATAGGAACATCATCGAAAACCTCACAGAAAATATCGTATGGGTCCAGCACTACATAGGACTTGTCTGCTATAATGTAGGCATGGATCACCTCATCCAGATGGATCTGGTCCTTTAAATCCACCAGAAGTTCTTTAATACAGTCAGAATCGTCATTGTCGAACTCATTGATCTCAGTTTTTGGTATCCTGATCGCCAGGAGGGGTTTGCCGATATGGAACACTTTAATGCCGTATTCCTTTTTCAGGTTATTTCGCATCCTCCCGGCAATGATATCGGTCATTTCTCCACCAGTCGTCTCAGCAGTTCGACGCTGAACTCTTCCTCCTCAAACGGCCGCTTTCTCATCCTGTGCGGCAGAACCATCTCGGCAGCTTCCACAATATCTTCATTAGTGACCCGGTCCCTTCCTTCGAATGCCGCATTGGTGCGGGCAGTCCTCTCTATCATGATATCTGCCCTGTGTCCATCAACATTGAATTCTATACATATCTCGGCTATGGTCTGGAGATTGTCCCTGGTCGTAACCACCCTTGGAAGCATCTGCTGGGCCTTTACTATCCTGGAATTTATACGGTCCTGTTCTGACTGGAACTCTTTCCTGAAAACATTGGGTTCGCCATTAAATCTATTGGTCTGCTCCACGATCTCAACTCTTTGTTCCAGGTCCTGGATACCCACCACCTCTACCTGGAGTGCTATCCTGTCCAGTAGCTGGGGCCGTAGTTCACCTTCTTCAGGATTCATGCTTCCGACAATAATGAACTTTGCTGGATGGCTTACACTTACCCCTTCCCTTTCCACGGTGTTCACGCCCATGGCTGCCGCATCCAGGAGTGCATCCACTACAAAATCATCCAGCAGGTTTATCTCATCCACATACAGGATGCCGCCGTTAGCCTCGGCAAGGATGCCTGGTTCATAGGCTTTGAGACCTTCGGTAACAGCCTTTTCTATGTCCAGGCTGCCTACCACCCGGTCCTCTGTGGCACCCACGGGTAGGTCAACTACTTTCATGAGACGTTTTTCAGTAGTGATCGTCCCCTCATCTTTGCGTATCTGGCATTCCCAGCAGAATTTATCCTCGTCGTGGGGATTGCAGCTATATGTACATCCCGAGACCACTTCGATCTCAGGCAGTATCTCAGCCAGACCCCTGACCGCAGTGGATTTGGCAGTCCCTTTCTGTCCCCTTATCAATACTCCGCCAATGGAAGGATTTATTGCGTTCAGGATCAGGGCACGTTTCATCTTCTCCTGGCCTACAATGGCTGTAAAGGGATACAATACCCTGTGGGTCTTGGTCTCGATCCTGGCTTTCATTATCTGTTTGGACTCGTCCACCTCTTCGACTTTCGGGACTTCCCGGATATTACCGTGAATACTGATCTTGCCCATTTTTATCGCCTCATTACTAATAAATAAAATATCTAAATGACATCGTGTAAAATAATGCTAATATTAAAACTAAGAGGGAAAGTGCGAAACATACAAACACTATTATCATGCGTCCGCCCCTTTCTTTTTTGGATACCGCATACGTCTCATATATAGAGACCAACATTGTAACAAAGAAAAAAATTGCCGATATTATCAGCAGGGTCCCTACGACCAGGACAAATTGTGCTTCGAAGGTGAGGTTTGCTTGAGGGTTTATTAAACTTAGCAAGAATTCTTTTCCCTTTGCTTCATATGCTGTGGTCACCATTATTACCACGTATAAAATATTACCCACACCCATAACGGCTGCAGATAAAGCAGCACTAAGTAATGTTATCAGCGAACCGATGTCAGGGATATCAAGGTCCATCTTCCATTCATTTTCCATTTATTTCACCTAATTTCGATATGCTAAGAATCATTATATTAAGATATCTACTTAATAATAAGATATTTACTTGGTATTAAGATATCTACTTAATATTAAGATATTTACTTGGTATTAAGATATTTACTTGAATTATACAATTTTGATAATTAGATAATTATTACTTATTTCTTGATCTGTATAAAGCCAATCGAAAACATTATGAATAAGTTGTTACTAATATAGTTAATATTGGGGCATTAAACGGCATCGTATCCATCCCCTCCGATCCGTCAAGCCCCATTCCTTTTCATATATGTTTTTTATCGGATCAATGTGCCGTTCTCCACTTTACTTTCGGGCTGCAGCAGCACTGCCCCGTCTGCATCAGCGGCAAGTATCATTCCCATGGATTCCACGCCGAACAGTTTGGCAGGTTTCATATTTGCCAGCAGGACAATTTGCCTGCCCACCAGTTCATCGGCCACATGTGTCAGGGCAATACCCGCCACCACCTGTCTTGGGGTATCCTCTCCGATATCGACCTGGAGTTTAAGTAATTTATCAGACCCTTTAATGGCTTCGGCAGAAACTATGGTCCCTGCTCTGATATCCATTGTATTGAATTCCTCAAAAGTAACAACAGGGGCCTGCGGTGCGGCCTTTTCCTCTTTTGCCATTGCTTCGGCTATTCGTTTGTTCATAATAACCACCATCTCATTGATCTTCTTATCATCTATCTTCGTGAACAGGATCGCAGGTTTTGGTAGATTCTTTCCCGATTCCAGTTCCACCAGCCCTTCATCATACCTCATCTGGCTGACATCGCCTTCCAGCCCCAGGTGACCCCACGCCTCATTCATCTTAGCTGGTATAACAGGCTCACACAGCAGTACCAGTGCCTTTGCAACCTGGAGGCAGTCCTTTACCACTCCTGCACAAGCATCCGGGTCATTTTTGATCATGTGCCAGGGCTCGTTTGACTGGAAGTATGTATTACCGTATGCGGATAGACCCATAATTATATCAATTGCCTTCTTGAACTCATATTCTTCCATGGCTTCGGTCACTTTACGGATGGTGGTGCGTATCTCATCCAGCACCAGGTCAGATACAGCCCCTTTAGGCACCTCACCAAAGTTCTTGTGCGTAAAATGCAGTGTACGATAAAGGAAATTTCCCAGTGAACCCACCAGTTCATTATTTACTTTTTCCTGGAATACCTTCCATGAGAAGTTCAGGTCCTTGGTGTGTGATGTGTAGCTGGCAAGGTAATAACGCAGCAGGTCCGGATGGAATCCGTGATCCAGATAGTCATCGTTCACCCAGACCACATAACCCCTGCTCTTACTGAAGGTCTTATCATCGATCTTTACCATGCCTGAGGCCACTACCGCCTGGGGTAGTGAATAATCTGCACCCTTTAACATAGCGGGCCAGAATATGCAGTGATGGTATGCTATATCCAGGCCGATGAAGTGAATGATACTGGAATCACCCTGCCAGATTTGTTTCCAGTCCAATCCGGCATTATTACAGTACTCTTCTGTAAACGAGATATATCCTATTGGGGCATCTACCCATACATATACAACCAGTTCGTCATGGCCCGGGAATCTCACGCCCCATTCAAGGTTGCGTGTGATGCACCAATCCCTGAGTTCCTGATTCACCCATTCCCTGGCATAGTTGCGGGCATTGGTTGTCCCCCCCAGGGTTTCCAGGTATTCCAGCAGGAAGTCCTTGAATGATGATAATCTGAAGAAGAAGTGTTCCTGTTCCCTGTATTCTGCCTTGTTCCCGCATATCTTGCATACCGGTTGCAGAATCTCCCCCGGCTCCAGGTGCCTGTTGCATCCCTGGTCGCATTCGTCACCTCTTGCAAGTGATTCACAGTAGGGACAGATACCTTCCACATAACGGTCAGGCAGGGATCGTTCGCAATGGCTGCAGTATGCCAGGTCGATCGTCTTGGGATATACATAATTGTTCTCGATCAACCTGTTAACAATATCATTAGTACGGTTGTGGTTCACAGCCCCGTCTGTAGTGCCGAAGAAGTTGAACCGGATGCCCAGTTTCTTAAATACTTCGTCAAAATGATGGTGGTATTTCTCAATGAGTTTACCGGGAGTGGTATTTGTCTGTTCGGCACTGACAACTATAGGTGTGCCGTGGGTATCTGAACCGCATACAAAAATGGTTTGCAGTCCTTGCTTATGCAGGGACCTGACAAAGATGTCGGCAGGGATGTATGTACGCAGGTGTCCAATATGGCATTCACCATTGGCATACGGCAGTCCGCAGGTGACCAGCACGGGCTTATCAGCAGGTAAATTTGGCATTGATCTTGAATCCTCCATAATAACAGTATGTTTAAAGTAGTATGTTTAATGTGATATGGTGCTCATGAATGGATGTTAATTCTGAAATATGTTTCCCTGATGAGATAAACGGGCATGAATAACAAGGTGAAGGAAGACCGATGCTGACAAAACGGATTATACCGTGTCTGGATGTTACCCTCGACGAGGCTGGCGGTTGTGTGGTCAAGGGGATCGAGTTCGAAGACCTGCGCAGGGCAGGCGACCCGGTTGAACTGGCTAAGGAATATAACCTCCAGGGAGCTGATGAACTGGTCTTTTTGGACATTACTGCATCCCATGAGGGGCGTTCCACGATGATCGATGTGATAGAGCGCACTGCCGATGAGGTGTTCATTCCGCTGACCGTGGGCGGGGGCATTAATTCGATTAAGGATATCAAGTCATTACTGCGCTCTGGCGCAGATAAGGTATCTATTAATACGGCAGCAGTTAAGCGCCCGGCCCTGATAAGTGAGTCGTCGAAGATATTTGGTTCCCAGTGTATCGTAACAGCGATCGACTGCCGCCGTAATCCGGATATCGAAGATGGCGGGGATAAGACCATAATCGAACTGGAGGACGGCACACCTGCATGGTATGAGGTAGTGATATACGGGGGCCGCACCCCTACTGGTATTGATGCCCTCAGGTGGGCCAGGCAAGTCGAAGGGCTGGGTGCGGGTGAGATCTTGCTGACCAGTATGGACAGGGACGGGACCTATGACGGATATGATTTACCTATTACCAGGGCTGTATCTGATGCGATCAATATTCCGGTGATCGCCTCGGGAGGGGCGGCAGGGCCGGAGCACATGTTCGATGCGTTTGTTGATGGACATGCAGATGCGGTGCTGGCTGCAAGTATTTTCCATTTCGGTGAATACTCTGTAGGGGATGTTAAGGGTTTTTTGATGGAAAAAAGCGTTCCTGTGAGGATTGTGGAATCAGGTCAGTCCCATCTACAGGATTTGTGATTAACACCATGTCTGAAGCCGATATCGATAAAAAAGGTTCGAACTCCTGCTGTATGGTTAAATTTAATGCTGTGTAGATATATGGTTTATGCATGCAGAAATGCTATAACATCATGATCACCGGCACGCTTCAGGATATTGGATTTATGGCCTTGATAGAGGATATTGCCAGACTTTACGAGTTGAAGGGTTTTACCTTCAATGATGTGGACGGCAGTGTAAAAATGGTATGCGGCGGTGGGAATGGCGTTATTGCAGATTTCCTGGAGGAAATCAACTCAAGAGGAACTGAAAGGGGCGTTGTTATTCATGATATAACACGTGAGGAAATACCTTTTCAAATCTACCTCCCGCATGGATTTTCGAGGCTGTATACCGATGATCTGGCAGATATCGGCAGGAAACTGGATAAAGGGATTGAGATACTTGGACATATATCAAATGATACTTCAGAGCTTCCAGGTATTTCAAAAGGAATTGAGGGGTTAAATTCTAAGTTCGATTCATTTTCAACAAAGTTTGATTCGTCTATAATTGAGCAAAAAGAGCACAATCAGTGGATGAAGGGTCACCTCCTGAAAATGGATGAGCATAACAAGCGTATGGAAGAGCACAACCAGAGTATAGATAAGTATAACAAGCGCTTGGATGAGCACAACCAGCGCCTTGAGAAAATCCTCCTGAAACTTGCTGATTGATTACAGGAGTTCTCTATCCCCACCACTTCGACAATATGTGTACTCCATTTCGTTGGTTACAATGGAGCTGAATGCTTGTTTTGAGCAAAATCCGACCAAAAAAGATTTAAAAGGGTAATAACTTATAGATTACTTATAATCCGTATGACGGGATTAAGAGGGTGATGAAACCGCTGCGACAATTGTCGAATCCAATGGGTTCGCAATGATGCAGGCGGATCAGTGTCTCTATTAGGCTGCCTGAGGGGGGCTTATGAGGCACATTCCGATACAGTCACTCTAATAGAGACCCGCATCAGCGGGTAGATATAACCAATAAAATTAATTTGGAGGAAAAAAAATGAATAAGAAAATAAC
>JAUWRA010000097.1 GCA_030610815.1 Methanosarcinales archaeon | reverse complement strand
CGATTTCTTTGTGAAACCACAATATGGACCCAATAGAAGACAAATCTCAGATTTCATACAGAAAAGAGTCGTTTCACTCCGAAAATCCAACCAGTCAGTATACGAAATCAAAGACATATTATCAAAAGAAGGGTTTGATACGAGCATTCAGACAATAAATCGAATAATCAGGGACGAAGGGTTTGCAAAATTACCACGTAGAAGCAAGGAAGAACTTGGCCTTACAAAAAAGAACACGCTTCTACCACCAATATCAACAGCAATAGATTTCGAACAACTTGAGAGCCACAAGTTCGAATGCCAGGTAGGTGGTATATGTTACTTCATACCGTATATTCTACAAACCGGATTGTATGAAATGATATCATCAGCACCATTTCCAGAAACTTCGAAACTATCAAAGATCAATTCCATCTTCTCCATACTGGCTCTGAAGTTGATAGGGCACGAAAGACTGTCCAAAATCTCAAGTTATAATCATGACACAGGCTTTGGTTTCTTTGCCGGATTGAACGTTCCACCAAAAACAACTGCTACATCAACATACTCATATCTGGTTGACAAAGAAACGATTCAGTCTTTCATGGAAGAGTTCATATCACACATGAGTTCCACATATCCACAATACTATCAAGGAGATACCATTAACCTGGATTTTCACTCCATACCGCACTACGGAGACAAGTCCGAAATGGACGATAACTGGGTGGGTGCAAGGCATCAACGTTTGAAAAGCGCACTGACACTCTTTGCTCAGGATGGTGAATCCAGACATCTCATATATGCAAATACGGACATCGATAGAGAAGATGAACCAGATGAGATCGTGAACTTTGTGAACTACTGGACAGATGTGAAGGGGATTATCGAACAGACATTGGTATTTGATTCCAAACTAACGACATATGATATCTTAGAAGAACTTGATGTTGACAAAATCAAGTTCATCACATTGAGGAGACGGGGTAAGAAGTTGATAGAGGATGCAAATAACATCCCTGAGAAAGATTGGATCAAAGTGAACCTGAAAAAAGAGAAACGCAAATTCAATAAGTTCAAGATGTATGAGAGCGAGATCATATTGCCACGGACCAATCTCAAGGTTCGCCAAGTGATCTTCAAAGATCATGGTCGGCAACTACCTACGTTTTTGATCACAAATAATTTCGAGATCGATCAGGAGACCCTGGCTTTGCATTATGCAAACCGTTGGCTGATCGAAAACAAATTCTCTGAGTTGGTTGATTTTTTCAATCTCAATGCATTGAGTTCTCCGTTTATGATAAGAATTTATTTTGATGTTGTTCTGACCATTGTGGCTGATACACTCTACAGGTTGATTGCCGATGACTTGAAGAGATTTGAGGATTGTACTCCAAAGACTATCTTTTCCGATTTCATCAACTGCAGATGTAACGGAGAAGTGGTTGGCGATGAGATAATAATCAAAATGAAGAAGAAGGCAACAACACCCATTTTCAAATCTAATGAGGTTTATCAGAAATCGTATCTTGTACCTTGGTTAGACAACAAGAGACTTCGTTTTGATTGGATATCTTGACCATGGTTCAATTATGAGACATAAACACTTGACGAAAATCGGTGTTTAAGTAAAATAGGCATTTATCATTCTGGCATACAACATTAATTTCTCCTCTTGGACGACTCATAATAATCCCAAATATGGGTTATATGATTCATCTTATATTAAGTATCGTATTTTAGGACAATGCCCAAAATTCAGAGCACTATGATCAATTACCATTTAATTTGAATGGGGTGCGAATCTTTTGATAATGACCATGGTTTGAGTAAACGGTATGTTTTTTTAGCTCGCAAGATGGGTGTGCGCCACAGGGTCAGGCTGTCATCCCATCTTAAGCAAGGTGTGCAAAGGATGCGGCACCTATCTTGTCCCAGGTACAAGTTGCAGGGTCAGAATAAGGGGCATACGAGTGATTACTACATGTTTGGAATGTTGTATAAGTTCACAAAGACCGATCGAACTCACTCAAATTTTAATCTTTTTACCTAATTTGTTTTGCATTAAACTTTCAATAACCTATTTATACTATCATGGCATACACATCATTATGATAATACTAATAATGATGATGAGATATTTAGTATTACCAAATGAGAATGAGAAAATGAAAAAAAGGTGGTCAAAATGAAAATAGTGCATGTTCAATCGGTCTTACCAGAAAAGGATATTATTGCATTGAAAATAAAAACTGGCGAATCTTCCACGAAGGAGGCCATTTCAAAAGCAGTATATCATTACCTCGATTGTCAGTTTGTAGAATAAATATTAATGTACAAAGTTGGTGAATAAAATGAAATCCAGTTTAAAATATATGGCAGCGGCTCCAATGGATATCGGAGGAAATACTGAACTAGAAAAGATGGTGAAGATCAGCTTGAATGTAGGGAAAGACGGTGATGTAAATCTATGCTTTGTTGACTCTGTTAAATCGGATGAGGATATTTATTCCCAGGAAATAACCGAATCAGCATATCCAAATGAGGGCGAATTATTATATAGCAAAAAGGGTCTGTGGCTATCAATGTTCACCAGGCACATGGATGAAACTTCCATAATGGAAGTCGAAATTGAAGAATAACGATTATCCTACCTCCTACGGGCTGCCCCAAAACTAAAAGCATGTGTACAAATCAAATTATGTCTTTTTTGGTTTTGGGACAGCTTGCCTATCTCCTTTTTTTACATTAATTGCAACTTGCTCCAGCTTTCTCGTAGTATATGTTCTATAAGATCATGTATTCAAGTTAATCCGACCGAGGGAGGATTTTCTTGTTTACCTGGTTACATCGGTGAATTAATATAGATTAAATCCTATGTGGTGAGTATGACAGACGTTGCCATAATCATGGGGTCAGAATCTGACAGACACATTGCCAAAGGCGCCATAGAAATATTGGAAAATGACAACATAGAGTACGACATACAGGTAATTTCAGCACACCGAAATCCGGAAGAATTGGACAAATACCTGAAAAGTTCAGATGCTGATATTTTCATTGCCATTGCCGGCCTTTCGGCAGCCCTTCCCGGGGTGATTGCCTCCAGGACCTCAAAAGTGGTTATCGGCGTGCCTGTAAGCAGCAAACTTGGAGGTCTTGATGCACTGCTCTCGACCATCCAGATGCCTAAAGGTGTGCCCGTTGCCAGTGTAGGGATCGATAACGGGGTCAATGCTGCACTGCTGGCTGTCAGGATACTGAATTTGAAAAAATAAAATAACATCAAACGTTGCAGTATAACCCACCTTTAACAAGTCAATTTTTTTGCTAAATCAAACGTTGTGATGGCACACCCAACCGCAGCAGAGCTGCGGGGTATAAAGATTGAGATCAACAGCATTAGCGTTTATCTGCGGTTAATTTACTATTATTTGTTATGCAACAACCTATAATCACTCACTTTTCGCATCAATATTTCCCCCTCAACCGCTCCACCACAGCCTCCACCTGCTCCACAGCAGTCCCGATATACCCTTCAGGGTCCATAACGCCCTCGATCTCCCCGGCACTAATAAACTCAGTCACCTCAGGCCGCGACATCAGTACCTCCTTCATATGCCTGCCCGACTCGCGGGCCTCCATGGCACTGGTCCTCACGATCTCATGCGCCTCCTGCCTGCCCACGCCCCGCTTAGCCAGCTCTATCATCACAGCCTCTCCCATGTTCAGCCCGCGCATAAGCTCCAGGTTGCGCTTGATATTCTCAGGGAAGAACCGTAGATTTGCAATAATACCCTCGGCAAGTTTCAGGATGTGGTCGGTGAGCACACAGGTCTCTGGGAAGATGATCCGCTCGCAGGAACTGTTGGTCAGGTCCCGCTCATCCCACAGCGTATTGTTCAGCAGTTCAGGCTCCACCATTGCCCTGACTATGCGGGCCAAACCGCACACTTGCTCGCTCTTAATAGGATTGCGTTTGTGAGGCATGGTGGACGAACCTACCTGCTTCTTGCCGAAACTCTCCTCTATTTCTGCGATCTCGCTGCGCTGCAGGGAGCGAAATTCCACGCATATCTTATCCAGGGTAGTGACCGTGTTTGCCATCCACATAACGAACTCGGCATGCCTGTCCCGCTGTATGATCTGGGTGGATACCTCCACAGAGCCCAGGCCCAGGTATTCCATGGTACGCCGCTGTACCTCAATACCATCAGTCCCGAAGGCAGCCTGGGTACCTACAGCACCCGTCATCTGTCCCACTGCGGCCCTGGGCTCCAGTTCGTCCAGTCTTGTGAGGTGTCTGTCCATCTCGCTGGCCCAGACCGCGAAGCGCAGGCCGTAGGTGGTAGGCACTCCTATCTGCCCGTGCGTCCTGCCGACGCAGACCGTGGTCTTATGCTTATCTGCCATTTCAACAAGGGCATCCCTGACAGCTATGGTCTTGGTGCGCAGCAGGGCTATACTTTCCTTTATCTGCAAGGCAAGCTGGGTATCAAGCATATCATTGGAAGTGGCACCGAAATGAACCCATTTGCCTGCTGTTCCACACTGCTCTGACATTGCCATGACCACAGCCATCATATCGTGGTGTATCTCGTCCTCTATCTCATTGACCCGTTCAAGTTTCACACTATCCACTGCTGCTGCAATGGTATCAGCTGCATCCCCTGGTATCATGCCAATATCCGCTTCAGCCCTGGCCAGGGCTGCCTCTACCCGGAGTAATTTTATAAGTTTAGATTCCTCACTCCATACCTGCTTCATTTCAGCAGTACCGTAACGAAATTCAATTGGATGGATTGCCATTTTTCCTTCACCTGTAACCGGATAACGTGGTTAATTAACATAAATGCTATCCATTGACATAAAAAAATCAGAGACTTTTTATTTTCTTCCGGATAAATGGGTCATGGCAAAAAGATTAACCGCAGAGGGCGCGGAGGATCGCAGAGGGTAGTTATTTTTCTCTGCGTATCTCTGCGTACCTCTGCGGTTTTCTGGATCATACCAGAAAATAATAAAAAATCTCAAAAATCACGGGAATAGCCCAATGATTTATATGATTAGGCTTATAAAGTATTACTGGCAAACCTGAAATAAATTTTATCATGAATATCTACAATTTCAAGCCTGAAAAAAAATATTGACGTGAAATCATGAGGAAAATAAAAATATCTTTCATTCTCATCACAATCCTGCTGTGCTTTGTTCCTTCAGCCACAGCCGATGATTTACCCAGTGTGACCGCCCTGTTCCAGTTGACCAATAGTTCGATGGAGGAATATGACCCATCCTGGGCCCCTGATGATTCTAAACTCGTCTATACTGTAGACGGGCGCTATAGCTATGAATTGTGGATTATGGACCTAGACGGTTCCAACAAGATTATGCGTCTCCAGAGTACTGATGAACTGGGAGAACCAGATTGGGGCGAAAAGGGGATACTGTATAAATCTTTGTATTCCTTCAAGCGCGACCGCCACTATGATATATGGATTGCCGAAGGTGAAGATGTCATACCCAGGCAATTAAGTACCAACAAAACCGACCAAGTGAACCCTTCCTGGAACCATAACAGTACAAAGATACTCTTCCTGGGCCGGCGCAACCTCGAATATGAGATATGGACAATGGAACCTGATACTTCAAACATCACCGAGTTGACTTTTTACCAGACAAAAGTCGAGACACCGGCATGGAGTCCTGATAGTTCCAGGATCGTTTATTCATTCGATGGTGATCTCTGGGTAATGAATGTTGACGGCTCTAATAATATCCAGATTACCAATGACAGTTATGAACAGCTCGACCCGGCATGGAGTCCCTGCGGAAAATGGATCGCCTATTCCTCTGATGAGAACGGCGATTTTGACATACGTATTATCAGGCCAGACGGTACTAATAATACAACCCTGATCCAGAAATCCAGGGACCAGACCCAGCCTGACTGGAGCCATGACGGTACAAAGCTGGCATACACCACGTACCAGGACCTGAACTTGGATGTATGGGCTGCAGCCATATATATAGATCCTGAAAACTACACACCACCCACGCCCACACCATTACAGACCCGGATCGTGATAGATGAGGAGGCAGAAAGCAACATTTCCAAACTTCTGATCATGGGAGGCGTAATTGTAATTCTGGTCGTGCTGGTATTTGTCAGCAAGATCGTTAAGGGTATGAAAAAAAGATAGATCGGAATTAATTAATCCATCATCAGCCGGGAGAGACTGCTCCTGGCATCTTCTATTTCATCTTTTGACAAGTTCAGGTTACTATTGCGGGTTTTAATTGACAGACCATTTCCACTCGTCTTTCCAAGTACTGTACAGTCAATACCTGACATCATATCCAGCACTTTATCAGGTTCACTGGTGGTAATGACCATCCTGCCGTATGATTCCGAGAACAGAGCATCATCGTCCCTTGTGCATATTCTTGTAATATCAATTTCTGCGCCTATCTGTTCCACCATCTCACACAGCGTAACTGCCAGCCCGCCGTTGGATATGTCATGGGCAGATGTTATAAGACCTGCTTCCACAGCACGTATCAGTGTATCGATGACCGTATCAATGTTCCCGGGCAACCCGGGCGTAACACCATTGTTGTCCAGGCCAAGCATGGAATAATACTCACTGGCCCCAAGCTCGTCCTTTGTATCACCCACAAGTATCACAGTCTCATCCGTGTGCCGGAAGGTACCTGCAGGAATGGTTCCCAGATCCCTGACCCACCCGACCAAGCCGATGCTCGGCGTGGGTGCAATGGCACTCCCAAACTCGTCACTCTCATTATAGAAAGATACATTTCCGCCTACGATAGGCGTCTTCAATTTCCTTGCAGCATCGCCCAGTCCCAATGATGCCTGTTTGAACTGGTAGAATATCTCACCCCGTTCAGGGTTCCCGAAGTTCAGGCAGTCCACCAGTGCTATGGGTCTGGCCCCCACAGCAGCAAGGTTCATGGCATTCTCGATAACTGTTCCGGCCCCGCCGTTGTAGGGGTCAGCCTCAACATGGGCAGGATTGCAGCCGCAGGACAGGGCAAGTCCCTGGGTATCGTCAATGATCCGCAGCACACTGGCATCCATACCTGGCTTGATCATGGTGCGCACCTGCACTTCATGGTCATACTGCCTGTATACCCACTCCTTGGAAGCGATATTGGGTCTGGCAAGCAGTTTTAAGATTGTGTCCTTGATATCTCCGGGCACGGGCGGTTTTTCAGCATTCCTCTCAACAGCAGGCGGTATAAAGTCCATCTCGGATGTAGGTGCGCCGCCGCACAGGAACAGTATTGGCATATCTGCTACTATTTCGCCTTTATACTCCACTACATACTGGGTTTCCTGTGTGAGTTCGCCTATCAGGTTGGCCTTGAGGTCGTATTTGTCTGCTATTGCCAGCACCTTGCCTACATTACCGGGCTCCACTTCCAGTACCATGCGCTCCTGGGATTCAGATATCATTATCTCGAAAGGAGTCAGGCTCTCATCCCTCAGGTGAATATTATCAGCAATAATATGAGCGCCCAGTTCGCCATTGGCTGCCATCTCGCTGCTGGCCCCGACAAGGCCGGCGGCTCCAAGGTCACGACATGCCAGTACCAATCCCATATCAATGGCTTCAAGAGTGGCTTCCATGACAAGTTTCTCTGTGAACGGGTCGCCTATCTGGACACTGTGCCGTTCCTCGGATTCCGATTCCTCGCTTAAGTCCCTTGATGCAAAGGACGCACCGCCCATCCCGTCCCTGCCAGTGGACGAACCCATTAGCACCAGCTTGTTGCCAGCCTTCTGGGCAATGGCAGTAACGATCTTATCCTCGCGGGCCAGTCCTACGCATACCACATTCACCAGGGGGTTACCGCTGAAACTTTCATGGAAATAGGCCTCTCCCCGCACCACAGGTACGCCAATGCAGTTACCGTATCCGGCAATGCCCATTATCACATGCTCGAAAAGATACCTGTTCTTTTCATTATCAAGCGGCCCGAAATACAGTGGGTCCATCAGGGCTATGGGCCGTGCACCCATGGAAATGATATCCCGCACGATCCCACCCACACCTGTGGCTGCACCATTATAGGGGTCAACATATGATGGGTGGTTATGGCTCTCCATCCCGATTGCCATTACCCAGCCGTCCTCAAGGCGGACAATAGCGGCATCGTCCCCGGGACCGATGATGACCCGCTCACCTGTGGTGGTAAAGGTTTTCAATATAGCTGAGCTGGAACGATACGAGCAGTGTTCGCTCCACAGGTTCAAAAAACAGCCCTGTTCAACTTCGGTGGGCTCCCTGCCCAGGCGCTTTGCAATCTTCTTATAATCATCCTCAGGTAACATTTCAGGTCTCTCTTGTTCGTGTTTAATTATTGTTCAATTGTTATTTCTTATGCACAAGTTTCATAACATCGTGCTGGGTAACCACTCCCACTACCTTGCCCATATCCATTACAAGCACAGCCGGGCTCTGTTCAAGCAGGTGTGAGATGATACTTACCACTGTATCCTTTGAGACAGTGGAAAATGAACTGCCCATAATATCACTGACCTGCATATTGGATAGTTTATCAGTATCGCTTTCGGTCATGTAATGGACAACCGTATCAGAAGAGATGCTGCCCACCGGCACACCATTCTCGATAACAGGCAGCTGGGAGAATCCTTCACTCTCCATTATATCGACAGCTTCTTCCACAGACGAACCTGGATTGGTATGTATCACAGGAGAATGCATAATATCCCCTGCCAGTATCCTCTTTTTTTCAGTGGTATCAAAGGCATCGAATATCTTGGTCAGTGTAGAAAGCCTCGGATCCACATCACCTGCTTCGATCCTGGCTATCAGGGGCTGGCTTACGCCTGCAAGTTTGGCCAGTTCGTTCTGGGTCAGGTTAAGACCGACCCTGCGCTTCTTTATATCTCCGGGAGTAGGTAGGAACATGGTCATACACTTCTTTTAAAGGGATAATCAAATTATTGAATACAATTATATAACTCAGGGTAATATCAATTTATCGATATTGATATTCCTGTATCGTACAGGACAAACCGGGTCTTCACAGTTATGACTTTTCCATCCGGATAATTTCGTACATTCCCCCTCTATACAAAATAATACTCTTCTCAAACCCTATCATGATCATTTCAATGCTATTATTCTCAGATTCCAGTTCCACTACCCGTTCATATGTCCTGTTGGTCAGGTTCATCTCAACTGATCTGTCATCAGACTTTAATCCCTGGTTGTAGGCCTCTTCAAAAGCTTCCCTTGAAAAACCCACAATATTTTCCATATAGTTGAACATTGTACCACCGTACCACTATAGACCAGTATATCAAATTGATGTAGTCAGCAATAAAAATTATCCGATGAAACTCAGGTATAGTTAAAAACCAGACAATATTAACTAATAAAATGCAAATTCCAACAAGTGATAAACAATAAACCACAGAGAGCACAGAGGACACAGAGAGTAAGATCAGATACAAGCTGTCGAGTAGAGCCCATAGCGCACCTCTTTCTGGGGTAATAGCCCCGAGGTTACTACGAGCCCCCTCACAGAACCGGACATGAAGATTTCCCTCATCCGGCTCTTCAGAAGAACCTCCCCATCCTTTTCCAGATAGGTTATGAGTACAGTTTTGGGTCGTGTCCCTGATCAACTGACAATATTTAAATAGTTTAAATGTAATTCCCTCTTTTGAGGGATATAAATGGATTCAGAACTGGATTTATCAGAATTTTGTTGTTTGAATAAAGATTGCCCGAATTACGGTAAGAAG
>JAUWRA010000209.1 GCA_030610815.1 Methanosarcinales archaeon | reverse complement strand
AATGAGATTATGGAAAAACGAAGATGCAAGGGTGCCACTTGCATTGATAGGAGTGCTGTTCGTGCTAATATCAGCCGCTACTTCATTACATTTATCACAAATGGATGCCCGCATGGCTTCAGCCATGTCGACAAATACTGACATCAATGCCGCCGATACTGCGTTGTTATATGCAAGGGCCGACCTGGCAAGAATTGTAAACTATGCAGGCATGGATGCCTTAAAACAGATGGGCGAGACCCCGGTAATTGCCATCGACCCAAATAGCCAGTACAATCCCGGCGGGGATACGCCTGATGTGGCAGAGTTCAACCGCAACTGGGCCAAGGGAATGATGACACATACAATGAACCAGTACATTGAATCCAATTACATGTATGACCGCTATCAGTACAGGGGATATGCAATCAACGTAGAGCCCATAACCAACTGGAATACAACCGAGATCATCCCGATATATATGGCACTGGACAGGGACCTAAAACCCCCGTTGCTGGCCCCGAATGAAACATATCAAACATACTGGAAGGCCACAGTACCGCTAACAATATCCATAGTAGACCTGGCCTCAGGCGATACAATAGATGAACAGGACATCATTGTGGGCAACCTGATCTTAGCCAGGTATCCGTTCCTTGAATCCCTCACAACAGAATACGAGACCAGGCTAAACGGTGCCGATGCAGTAATGATGGAAACCACTGCCTTTGCCATGGGATATACCTGGACAAGGGGATACCTCCAGTACTACTATCCAAAGGATGGACCTAAAAATATCGTATCAAATGAACACCTGGCTTTGATAGTGAACGGAGCATTGATGCTGGACCAGGGATTTGTGTTCAATTCCGTAGATACGGCCAGTATCATTGAGTATGCCATGCAGACACAGAAGACGCTGACTGATGATGATGAACTGGACGAAGCCGAATTCCTGAAAAACATAGATGTGTCAAGCGGCAGTTTCAAGGTTGACCCAAACGCTGATGCTGCCATGTCCACCGGAGACCTTTACAATGCCACAAAGGCATTGGATTTGGCGCTACACATTGATTATAATGCCACGCCGATAACTGATTTTCTCAACAATGATTCACTGCCTGACGGATCTGCTGTTAAGGGTCAGATACAGGACATCATTCCCAATGTATATTCAACTACCCTTGCCACAGGAATTGACAGGCAAGTGACAATTGTACTCGGGAGCCATGTCGGGTATGAGACTCATCATCGGGCAGATGACTGGGGTGAGCCTGATAGTATGAGCCAGGTGGGAACTGTTTCAAGGGATGAAGATGTACCTGGAAATCTTTCTGGTGAGATATGGGAAGCTACATGGACCAGGGACCATGTATGGCGGCATTATTATGAAGTGGAATATGAATGCGAGAAGACCAGGGAAGTCTCGTGTACTGATTCTGAGGGTAATCCTGATACCTGTACTGAAACATATACGGGTACGTGCACCCGTACCGAACATTATGAGATGAATACCACTGATAACAGGACGGATAGAGTAACTGTTACACTGAAGGCTAAGGAGAATTCAATGACCTCTATCCCGTTGAATTATGCCGGGACCACTCTTTCCACAGGCAATGATATTGACGATGCATATACTTCGAAGGATGTGGAATATGCAGCCACATATACTGACCCGGGGCTGGAGGAGGCATATAATCGGTATAAGAGCGAGACCTTTGACCCCAACGTGGAGTCAAATGTTAAGAACAGGGGTTTAGATGGTGATAATTATGATCCCAGGACCTTTGATGTGACTCCACCTGGGTGGCTTGCAGGTGAGGCACAGGATGCAGTGGATGAGATTACCCAGCAGATACGAAGTGATGTTCACCTGAGCCCGGACATTAATTATATGGCATATCCCAATCCTGCTGATGCCATGCGTGAAACTGCCCTGGACCTGACTGCCAAGATTGAGGCGAACCAGAGCAGGTATGTGGATAAGGCCAGATACTATAGCGGCGGGAAGTATTCTAGCTGCAGTGCCAAAACCATCAGCCAGGTGCGGGAGTGGTATGTGGATGAGGTGCTGTACCAGGTGAATAAGCAGTACGGAGGTGCATCAAATAAGATCAATGATGAGATTAATTCCAGTTTCGATGATTCGGCAGACGATGTGCGGGAAGCTAACAATAACGGTGCCAGTCTGTTAAAGTCTGCGCTGTGTTTTCCTATCGGGCTGACTATGAGGGCAGAGCATGTGATGGACGATGGGACGAAGTATG
>JAUWRA010000032.1 GCA_030610815.1 Methanosarcinales archaeon | reverse complement strand
GTGGGCGCGAGCTACTACAGGGACAAGATAGGATAGGAGGAACTGGTGGAGAATAGTAACTATTAAAGGTATGAAAAGTCATGTAAGGGGGGGGTCAAAATTGGTGGGAAAAAGGGGTCAATTTTCAACGGGAATCTTCATGTTCTTCTCTGGCTGGCATAGATTGGACCGTAATGATGCGGCTCTGCACTAATTTTAGAACATCTCTTGCAGATCTCCCGTGCACATCATCAAATTCGGCAATGTCCTGTAATTCTTCCCTGATCCCTTCTGAAATAGAGAAATGAATGTGTTTTGAAGCCAGATTGATAAGATGTTTTATTTCAAGTGATACCAACGCACTGGTATCAGCCAGGATCTCAATCACTCTTTAACCTCGAAGCAACAACATCTGCTTCTGTGTACGAGAGATTGTCGGAAAAGTACCTGAAAAGCGCCTAAATTGAAATTTCCAGAAATATTGTTAAAACTAAATCACTATGCTGCGCCCAGTCAAGTTTAGACAGTAAAGCTGAAATATTCGAAAATTAGGCTTTTCCGACAATCTCTACGACTCTATTATTGTTTCTTTATATATTCGCAGCCGTTCGGCATCTTTACTTCCAAGCAAAGTTTTTAAGGATTCATAACTGATCTCATCTGCTGCATATCCGGATGCCACCTGTTTCTTAATATCTTTTAATTCGAGTTCCTCTCGAATGGATTCCGAAACCACTTTTTTGATATAGTCTCTCGCACTTTCAAAGTGTTCACTTGCCACAGCACCTACTTTGAGATATGTATCATAAGGAAGTTCAACGTTTATCGATTTAGTCTGCATATTGAATCACACCAGCATAGTTGCATTGCCACTATCAATTAAGAAAATCTCCAATTTTAAATTTGGAAACATCTGGGAACTAAAAATTTCAAACCCTTGTCCGTTAGATATTCAGTCATTTGAGCTTACATTTCGTAGTTAGTATGCTGGCAATAACAATAAAATATACTCTTACGAGACGTGTGAACAAATTCAGTTTTCTTTTGCTGTTACTGTCCTTTTTGCTTTATGCGGATTAGTTGATAACACTTTCATCCACCACTTTCACCTCACAATCCGCCGCTACATCCCGCACCAGATCCTGCGCCAACTCCTCTGCACGCACACTGCCACCACAGCCGAAACGAGCAGGTACTTACTACGGTCGAAGATTTGCTGCAGGATTGTGAGTATTATGGTGTTGTGCTGAATCCTGCATTAAATATATGGATATTCCCAGTCCATGCCACATTCTACACTATTTTTAGTTGCACTTGAAATGAAGGGGTAAACTCCAACAGATAGTATCTTACCAAACTGCCAGGCAAAGTCTCACAGCACGCCCTTGGTACTGGGCACGTCATCCCCAACCACAGCCGCAGCCCGCTTCAGCGCCACCGCAAAAGCCTTGAACAGCGCCTCGATCTTGTGGTGGTCGTTCTCACCTTCTACCTTCATATGCACATTGATGCCCGCATTGCTGACCAACGACTCAAAAAAATGCCTGGTCATCTGGGTACCGAAATCACCCACCTTCGGGCTCATGAAGCGTGCATCAAAAGCAAGGTAACTCCTGCCCCCAAGGTCCAGCGCTACCTCTGCCAGTGCCTCATCCATAGGTATCCTCGCTTCCCCGAACCTCACTATCCCTTTTTTGTCACCCAGCGCCTTCTCAAGGCTTTTTCCCAGCACGATACCCACATCCTCGATAGTATGGTGCTCATCCACATGCACATCGCCAGTGGCATTGACGGTCAGGTCAAGTCCGCCGTGCCTGGTCAGTGAAGTCAGCATGTGGTCAAAAAAAGCGATACCGGTATCTATATCGGCAGACCCGCTGCCGTCCAGGTTAAGTTTAATTCCAATTTCGGTCTCCCTGGTCTTACGTTTCTGTTTTGCAATTCTCATATCCCTACGTCCTGATATTTTCAGTGAATCTAAAGTACGATTTGTATAATTTCCTGCACTCTTAAATAGTTAACACTATCACTCTTTAAGTATAAAGCCGCAGGTCTAAACCGCATATCTGCTATTCGTGTGCCGCAGCAATAGCATCTGGCAGGCTCAGCCGGCCTGTGTACAGAGCGCTGCCAATCACCGCGGCCTCGGCACCCGTTTCCTTGATCATCCTGATGTCGTCAACTGTGGTGATCCCACCAGCTGCCACCACTGGTATGCTCACAGCCTCAACCAGTTCCCGGGTGGGTTTTGGGTCCACACCCTGCAGCAGTCCTTCGGTATCGATATTAGTGAACAGGATACTACCCGCTCCCACCATCTCCAGCTGCTGCCCCAGTCCTGGGGGTGAGAAACGGGACGTCTTTGCCCAGCCGTGTGTGGTCACCCTGCCATTTTTAGCATCAAGCGAGACCATGATGTGCTCCTTCCCGTGAAGGTCAGACATCTCCCTTACAAAATCGGGATCGTTCACAGCGGCAGTGCCGATGATCACTCTGTCCACACCTACACCCACCAGGCCCTCCACATCCTGGGAAGTGCGTATACCACCGCCAACTTCCACCCTTACATCAGTAGCATCTACTATCCTTTCAACCACCTGCGCATTGATCCTCTCACCCCCTATGGCACCGTCCAGGTCAATGAGATGTAATGTCTGTGCCCCTTCATCGATCCACTTGAGCGCCTCTGCAATGGGGTCATCCAGTGAGACCAGTTCGGTCCCGGGTACACCCTGCACCAGCTGCACACATCTTCCACCTTTAAGGTCCACTGCAGGTATCACTTCGAATTTCATTGCCCTATATTCCCACTGCAATAAATTAAAAGTTGCGATTCCCCTGGTCACACCATGCCTACTAACATCAACACAGCCACCAGGCACATTGCACCCGATGCATCTACAATACTGGACATCATGGGAATGCTGTGGTTATCAGGGTCCAGCCTGAGCTTATGGGCAGTAATGGCAACATAATATCCCACCAGGTTCACGATTGTAACTGCGATCAGGCCCGCCGAAGTGCTGATAAAGATCATGCTTCCAAGGTCAGGGGAGCCGATCCCGATCAAGATACTGGCCGCATAAGCCGATACCCCTACCAGGGGAAATACCACCAGGGAATAGATATAGATCAGCAGGAAGTTTGAAATTATCTGTTTACCAGGAAATATACCCGGATCGAACATACCAGTATGCAGCATCGAGGAGAGCCTGGATGTAAGTATCCCTCCAAGTGCATTATTATCCTCCAAAAACAGGGGTACCATCACAAGCAGGGCAGGCAGCATCAGGAAGCCCTCAAGTCTTGAATTTATTATCAATCCGGCAAGAGTGCTCATGAACCCGGCTATCAGCAGCATGGGAACACTTTCGTAGATTATACCCCGCATGATGTCAAAGCCTGACCTTATTGTAAACAACAGGCATGCTGCGGCCAGTACGCCGAACAGGATGAAGAGGATAGTATGGTATCCTGTGGAGTTCCCGCCTATCAATATCACGGCCAGGAACAGTGCGGGAAGGGTCACCATATCCCCTGCTGCCGTAATTATTGGAGCACTCATATTATCGATATCCCAGCCCCTCTTATAGCCGGTCACTGCAACTCCCACGGTGATAAGGAGTACGAAAAAACTTGAGATGATCCCACCTATCATGGAGATCAGCACGAACTCTACCATACCGATACTTTCTATTTTCAGCAGGAGGGCAACTCCCCAGGCCATGAGACCCAATGCGAAGGATATCAATACGGTATTGATCATTGAGGCATAGATATTCTGGCTCAGGATGCTGTATGACTTTAACGATGTTGAGAACATACCTGTATGAAGCGCCGTACCAAGCCGTGACCCCATTGCCCCGAAGATATTTCCCCTCATACCTATGGCAGGGGTAATGAGAAGTATCAGGCCGGGCAGCGATTCCAGCGCTCCTGTCATCATACCCAGTACGATCCCTGCTGCCAGGCTCATGAGACTCATGAGTAAAAGAGCTGAAAAACCCTCCTTTAATGTGGAGAGAGTGATGTGGTATCTGAGGGATGCGGCAAATGATATTTCATTTATGGTCTCTTCCTCAAAATCTGGCAACATTTATCCCTCATCGGTGGTTTTATGTATCGTTAACATAAATAGACTGCTGTTTAGGTAGATTTATTATGCCAAAGAAGATCGAACATTGTTCCCAGAACATGAAAGAGCTGCTTGTGGGAATGAAAGATACTTCTGAACTGATGCTGGATCTGGCCTATTCTGCTGTCATCTATGATGATGAGGATATAGCAGAAGAAGTGATCCGTCTGGAAGATAAGATGGATACTCTTGAGTATCACATGAAGATCACTGCCATGCAGGCCGCCCGCCGTATAGATGAAGCACACCAGCTTTCCGGAGTGTTGAAAGCCGCATCAGCTGCAGAGAACATTGCCAATGCCGCAGGTGATATCGCAAATATTGTGCGGCTGAAGATGGGTATTCCCACTGAACTGAAGGCTGATATCAGGGAAGCCGAGGAAACGGTTACAAGAGTAACTATCGAACCGGACAGCCCTGTGATCGGAAAGACAGTAGGTGAACTGAAACTTGAGATAGAAACAGGGATGGGTGTGATAGCTATACGCCAGGGTTCTTCCTGGATATATGATGTGGAAAAGGACACGACGATCCTGTCCGGTGACATTCTGTTTGCAAGGGGTCATGATGAAGGACTGCCTATTTTCACAGAACTTGTTACAGGTAAACCCTTTGTAAAGCGTGAATATAAACCCACTGAACCTATTGAAGACCTTGAAAAGGCAGTGGACATTGTTGTGGAGATGAAGAACAAGTCTGAACTTTCTGTGGGGCTTGCATATTCTGCTGTTTTATTCTATAATAAGGACCTCGCTAATGAGGTAGAGATCCTGGAAGAAGAGATGGACCAAATGAAATACGAACTCCAGCACTGGGTACTTGAGAGTGCCAGGCATGTGGAGGACGTTGATAGTCTCAGAGGCCTGCTCCACCTGGCCAATGCCTCGGAGTTCATTTCGGATGCTGCTTATGAGATCGCTGATATTGTGCTTAGGGATATCGAACTGCACCCTATATTCATGATGGCGGTCAGGGAGTCTGATGAAGTAATGACCAAGATCGATGTGGCTGAATGTTCTCCCATTGTCAATATGACCCTTGGTGAATTGAAACTTGAGACTGAGACCGGCATGCATGTAATGGCAATAAAAAGAGGTAGCCGGTGGATTTACAGGCCCGGTTCAAGAACGAAGATAAAAAGTGATGATATACTGATCGCCAGGGGTTCGCATGACAGTGAAACCCAGCTATTAGAGATGACGGCCTGTCATGTTGAACCAGGTGAATAGTAAACCTGTTGTTCAAGTGTCCACTAAAAACTGATAGCATCCAAACCGATTATCATAATCCATGATAGGATTAATCAGTAAGCTATTGATTTCCCTTAGTTCCCCAAATCCGGCAAAGGGCTTGATAATCTTTTAAAGCCTCTCTTTCACTTCTTCATAGAACTCACACCACTCATCGAAGTCGCAGCCCGAGTTCCACGGCATAGCACCCCGAAACTCCAGCACCAGGTCGTAGTATTCCTGCGGCATCCAGGGTGCCTTGAAGTCGAACTGGTCAAAGTCTCCCCAGTCCTCAAGGGTAGTAAGCGGCTGCATACCGTGCTTAAGCCCCACCTCATACAGCCGGGTACCAGGGTAGGGTACAAAGAACGACAACAATATATCCATGTGTTCCAGCCGGTCCTGTTCGCCGTACACACAGATCATCCTGTGGATGGCCTCCATTGTTCTCTTGATCTCATCCCGTGTGTCAATACCCGGGATGCCAACCATAAAAGAAGAACGAACGTCGATATCATGCCGGATGCATTTGCGGGTGCAAATATCAATATGTTCCACTTTTGCGCCTTTGTTCATGGCATCAAGAGCCTCCTGGCTTCCGCTCTCTGTGCCTATGAACACTTCGCAAACACCTGCCTTACGGGCAAGGGCCAGCATTTCGTCATCCAGCCCGGACAGTTGCTCCATCCTGCCATTGACACTGGTCAGGCGCAGGTCCAGGTCCTTTTCGATGAGCAGGCGGCACAGTTCCTTTACCCGCCCCATGTTCAGGAAAAAGTCGCTGTCACGTATCATGAATGTGTCAATGTTATAGGTCATGGACAGGTGTTCCAGTTCTGATACCACGGTTTTGGGCATAAGCCCTGTCCAGCGCCTGCCGCAGAAGATCGGCTCTGAGCAGAAGTCGCAGCCTGCTGCACAACCCTGGCTGATGTAGTAGTCAAGGCAGCGTTTGCCGAACTTGTAGTCTTTGACATGGCTCTCCACATCGATCATGTCGTAAGGGATGGGGGGAAATAGGTTCAGGTCAGTAAATTCCTGGTCCGGGTTGGTGATGATGTGTCCGTCCTGTTTGTAGGATATACCGGCCACCCCGTCCAGGGGTTGGTTCTCGTGAAGCCGGTGCACTACTTCCTTGAATGTGAGTTCTCCCTGCCCCCTGACCACGATATCTATGAAGGGGTTTTGCAGTGTCTGGTCGGGCTGGGTGGATGGGTGGTACCCGCCCCAGATGATAGGCAGGTCCGGATACTGTTCCCTGACGGCTGCGCAGACATTGAGGCCGTCCCTGATCTGGTAGCAGGTCATGCTGCTTACGGCAAGGCAGAGGGCGTCCTTGCAGGCTTCCAGTATCTGCCCGGTATAATCTGGGTCGGTCACGGCATTGATGATGCTAATGTCGAAGTCGTGCCTGACCATGCGGGCCAGTGCAAGGAGGGAGAGTGGGACGTTGATGAGCGGGACCTGGAGGGATGTGGTCTTTTTGTTGAGTATGGCTACCTGGTGTTTTACTGGCATTGGGTTGAACAGCAGAATGGTGGGTTTGTGGGAAGGCATTGAGATCACGACTTTTTGAGGAGGATAGGATGAAGAGGGGGATAAAGGTTATGGTGTTGTTTTGAGAAATCGCTGCAAAGGGTGTGATGTTTACAAAGACAGAGTTACTTCAAGTTTGCGTCCTCTGCGTGCTTTCCGGTGTGAGATTTTATAATTAATATATTTTAACAGCCATATCCTACACCGGCAGCACCCAACACCACCTGAGGCCACCACCAACACACACCACTCACAACCAATGTTCAGCGCATGTACAGAAAGGAAGCAGGCTGGAACTAGTTCAATTTTATTATTAACCGCAGATGAACACAGATGAACACAGATAACGGTTATTATGATTTTAATTTTGATTGTATGGTGGAAATTCAAATATAATCTAATTTTAGCCGTAGTATCTGCGTTCGTATATACACTATTCTAGCAAGATCAATTAAAAAGTATCTTGTAGTTCGGGCATCTGGGGAGGGAGCGGCCCTGCCTCACAAGTCTACCGAAAGGTATAATGGTACGTTTATCTGCGGTTCCAAACTCGCACGAATCAACACGGCTGGCGGCAGTACCAACTTGTTATGAATGGACGACGATAATTGTCAACAAAGCATTATGGTAAATAATTTAACCAGCCTCAACATTAAATAACGATAGTCATATTGAACCATGGGGTTTTTAGACTTAACTTGGAAAATGAAGTAACTATTGAATTGAACAATAAAAGGAGAAGTGCTACGATATGAAGAATGTTGAAATGACACAAGAAGGAGACATTTTAACTATTAAAGTTGATTTGTCTAAAGAGTTTGGCCCATCATCTTCTGGCAAAACTATTATAATTGCATCGACTGAAGGGAACCAGCCAATTCCTAACAAGGAAGATATCAAAATCGGATTGAATATTTATAGAAAGAAATAATCTGATAAATGAAAACCAATCCGAAGAGATCGCCATCGTTGAGAATTTCAATAAAGGGAAGTAAAATGAACCAAAAAGAAGGTTACATAAATGGATGAACAAATAATCGAAATAAGAGAGAAAATCCTCAATGCACTCAAGCAGAATGATGTTAAACGTGCATCCCTTTTTGGTTCAGTTGTAAGAGGAGAATTGACTGATGAAAGCGACATAGATATTCTCGTTGAATTCAAAGGGAAAAAAAGCCTGCTTGACCTTGTAGGCTTAAAATTAGAACTCGAAGATATGCTGAAAAGGAAGGTTGATATCCTTACATACAATTCTCTGCATCCTCTTCTAAAGGACAGGATACTTCGCGAACAGGAAGTGATACTATGAAAAAAGAAGCCGAAGTATTCATTGAACATATTTTAGAGAGTATTGAACTTATTGAAAACTATACAGCAAATAAAACGATCAGCGATTTCATTGAATCTGTTCAACTTCAGGATTCGATTATTCGCAGAATAGAAATAATAGGAGAAGCTGTTAAGAATTTACCTGCCGAGGTTAAGAGCAATTATCCTGATGTTCCATGGAAAAATATAGCTGGCATGAGAGATGTCCTAATCCATAAATACTTCGGAATTGATCTGGAGTTGACATGGCAAGTAGTGCAAAAGGACATTCCAGATCTAAAAAGAGAAAACTTGAAAATAAAACAGGATTTGAAAAACAAATAGACCAGCTCGTCTACAAACTATATGACCTGACCCCAGGCAAGATAAAGATTGTCGAGGGGTTCAATTAGGGGAAATAACATATTCTCAAAAAAGGAGTAAACCTGACCAATGTCCATCCAAGACCTCCTATCCTCACCCGAAAGTAAAAACCTAGAATTCAAAGAGGCCATGCCAACACCCCTTTCAATAGCAAAAACCACTTGCGCATTTGCTAACGGCGGTGGCGGGTCAATCATAATAGGGATTACCGATAAGGACCGAAAAGTTACCGGGATAAACGAACTGGACATACCTGACTTAGAAGAAAAGATATCAAGCATCATATACACAATCGTTGAGCCCACACCCGCATTTAATACAATGGTGTACAACATTGAAGGAAAACTGCTCCTGAAAATAGAAATATTTCCTGGGAGCCTAAAACCATACCACCTGAAGAAGAAAGGAGAGGTTGAAGGGACATATATCAGGCTGGGTTCCACAAACAGGAAAGCAGACATTGACATAATTGAAGAACTGCGGCGCAGGCGGATGAACATCGGTTTTGATGAGATCGAAGTCATGGAAGCATCTGTTAACGACCTCGCTATGGAAAATATCGAACTCTATCTCAAAAAAAGGGAAAAAGCCAGGGATATACCAAGAGCTGAACCTGACACGACATTCCTTAACAAAATAAAAGCAACAAGGCAGCAAAATGGAACCATTCATCCTACAGTTGCAGGCATTCTCCTGTTCTCAAACGAACCTGAAAACTTCATTCCCGGTGCAGTTGTCAAATGCGCAAGGTTCATGGGCAACGATATGGACGAGTTCATAGACCAGCGGATCATTACTGGCTCCCTTTTCACCCAGGCAGAAGAAACCATCGCATTCTTCAAAAAAAACATCAGACGGTCTGCAAAGATTGAAGGACTCTACAGGACCGAAGAATATGAATATCCTGAAAAAGCAATAAGGGAGGTAGTTGTAAACGCACTCTGTCACAGGGATTACAGCCGCAGGGGAGCAGATATAAAATTTGCTATCTTTGATGATAGAATAGAGATCACAAGTCCTGGCGGACTTCTTCCTAACATAAATATTGAAGACCTGGGAACCGGGGTCTCAAAACTTCGCAACAAAATAATAGGTAAGATCTTCAATGAGTCTGGTCTGATAGAAGGATATGGCACCGGAGTTTTGCGGATAAGGAAGTATATCGAAGAAAAAGGTTTGCCACAGCCTGAGTTTAGGGATTACAATGGATTTTTCAAAGCCATATTTTATAGTGCAGGAATAAGTGTGGAGGAAATTAGTGGAAGGGAGGTAGAAACTGAGAATAGGGAGGTAGAAGGGGAGGTAGAAACAGGGGAATGGGAGGTAGAAAAATTAACTGATAAACAAAAAATGATATTGGAACTCATAAAAAACAATCCATATATCTCCAAAAAAGAAATGTCCGAAACCATTGGCATCAGACCAAGTTCTATTGATAAGAATATTGCAACATTAAAGGAAAAAGGGTACCTTAAGCGGGTAGGTCCTGCAAAAGGCGGGCATTGGGAAATCATCAATGAACAAAAACCATAAACTTTGAAAAACGTAGTATCAAATAATTATTGCAAAATCTTACTTTCACCCCGCTCACTCCAAGCCTTTTTATCCAGTTCATACCTCTTACATAAAAGAATACATCATCAAGGTGAAAGAACATGGATTCAAAAGACGCGCTTGTCGTTTTTGAGGGCGCAAAAATAAGGAGAACGTGGCACGACGACCAGTGGTTTTTCTCAGTGGTTGATATAATCCAGATACTCACAGAAAGTGGCAGTCCGAGACAGTACTGGGGGGTTTTGAAAAAGAGAGACACTCAGTTGTTAACAATTTGTTTACAACTGAAATTACCCTCCTCTGATGGCAAATATTACAATACAGACTGCGTTAATACAGAAAACGCATTTAGACTTATCCAGTCCATCCCCTCTAAAAAAGCTGAACCCTTCAAGAGATGGCTTGCAAAAGTGGGATATGAAAGGATACAGGAAATAGAAAATCCTGAACTTGCACAGGACAGGGTCAAGGACTATTACGAACTTAAAGGATACCCAGCGGATTGGATTGAAAAGAGACTCAGGGGCATAGCAATCAGGCAGGATTTGACAGATGAATGGAAATTTAGGGGCATTCAAGAGCAAAAAGACTTTGCAATACTCACGAATGAGATATCAAAAGCAACATTTGGCAAAACAGTCGGTGAATATAAAAAATTCAAAAGCTTAAAAAGAAACAACCAGAACCTTAGAGACCATATGACTGACTGGGAGTTAATCCTTGCAATGGTTGGCGAAAAAGCAACCACAGATATCACAATATCAAAAGATTCGCAGGGATTTAATGAATGCAAAGATTCTGCTCTTGAAGGTGGTACTATCGCAAAGAATACACGGAAAGAAATAGAGCAAAAAACAGGAAAATCCATTGTTTCAAATGAGAATTATCTTAACCTAACTGAAAAGAAATTAAATAAACAAATCAAGGATTAATCAATCATAATTATAACTGGAAAGCTAGATTAAATGATTGGTATACAAACTCTACGACCTGACCCCCGAAGAGATAGAGATTATCGTGGGGTTCAGTGAGGGGAAATAACATATCCTCAAAAGAGGAGTAAACCTGACCAATGTCAATCCAAGACCTCCTATCCTCACCCGAAAGCAAAAACCTCGAATTCAAAGAGGCCATGCCATCACATCTTGCAATAGCAAAAACCACTTGCGCATTTGCAAACGGCGGTGACGGGAAGTGAAATGATCGTTGAAGTGTCCGAAAAAATCGAACAACTCAAAATTAAAGCGTACGACAAAATCGTACTGTTGAAAATGGCTCAGAGAACGGGACATAAAGCTCATAGTGTGAACACCAACAGGAGGCGTAAGCCATGATCGCAGAGGTATTGTTATGAATGAATCCGACACCAATCCTGAAAACCGCATTGCGCTGTTCCAGAAACGCGAACTTCGCCGCACGATTCACAATGATGAATGGTGGTTTGTCATCGCTGATGTCGTCGCCGTCCTGACCGATTCAGTTGACCCGCAGGGCTATCTTAAGGATATGCGCCGCCGCAATCCCGAGCTTGCCAAAGGGTGGGGCAAATTGCCAACCCCCTTTCCGTCCAGACTTCCGGTGGCAGTGACACGTAGTAGATTGGCACCCCAACCAGATACCGACAATCAGAGCGGATTGTTATTTATTGTTGCAAAATTTCACTTTCACCCCGCTCACTCCTAACCTTTTTATCCAGTTCATACCTTTTACATAAAAGAATACATCATCAAGGTGAAAGAACATGGATTCCAAAGACGCACTCGTAGTTTTCGAGGGAGCCAGAATTAGACGAAAATGGCACGATGACCAGTGGTATTTTTCAGTGGTTGATATCGTACAGGCATTGACGGATAGTCCAACACCAAGACAATATTGGGGAAAAATCAAGGACCGTGAATTTAAACAACATCACTTGTCCCCAATTTGGGTACAACTGAAATTACCCTCGGCTGATGGCAAGAATTACCACACGGACTGTTCCAACACAGAATCCATGTTCAGGATAATCCAGTCCATCCCATCCCCAAAAGCCGAACCATTTAAGAGATGGCTCGCTAAAGTTGGCTATGAACGGGTGCAGGAGATTGAAGACCCTGAACTGGCGCAAAAACGGATGAAAGACATCTATAAATTGAAGGGCTATTCTGATGACTGGATTGAAAAGCGAGTAAGAGGAATTGCGGTAAGAGACGAGCTTACTGATGAATGGGACAGCAGGGGAATCAAGACAAATAGAGAATATTCCATCTTAACATCTGAGATATCCAAAGCTACATTTGGCTTAACACCCGGCGAGTACAAGAAGTTCAAAGGACTCAAGCAGCAGAACCTCAGGGACCATATGAACGACCTGGAATTGATCTTCACCATGCTTGGAGAGGCATCTACTACAAAAATAGCCAGAAATAAGGATGCGGTCGGGTTTGATGAGAATAAAGATGCTGCAAAAGAAGGCGGGACAGTGGCAGGAGTGGCAAGAGAAGAACTGGAAAGAAGAAGTGGTGAAAAAGTAGCCACTCAAGAGAATTATCTTAATGAGCCTGAAACCAAAAAAAGGCTTGAAAGTAAGAAGAAATCGACCAGCTCGTCTACAAACTCTACGACCTGACACCCCCCGAAGAGATAAAGATCGTCGAGGTGTATAATGAAGGAAAATAAGATGGATCCAAAAAAGTCACTTATCGTATTTCAGGATAAGAAAATAAGAAGGCCCTTGCATAATGATGAATGCTACTTTTCTGTTTCAGACATCATTGCAATCCTTACAGATAGCAAAGACGAGCTTGCCTACTGGAGAAAACTAAAGCAAAGAGAACCTCAACTCGTGACAATTTGTCACGGTTTGAAACTGCCTGCCAAAGACAGTAAATTAAGGTATGTTGATTGCGTAAATATCAGAAATGCTTTCAGGTTAATCCAGTCCATTCTATCCCCCAAAAGTCGAACCCTTCAATCCTTCCTCTCCAGCACCCTCGGCCACACCGCCAGCCCGATGATCAGCGCCAGTACGAACACGAACACCGTACCCAGGTAAGTATCATTCACCGTATACGCAGCCGAAGCCGCACTCTTACCCGCCGACAGCACATAGAACAACGCACCCACTGCCAGCGCGGTCACGCTGCTAAAACCTAACGTCTTGGCAAACTGTACCGCCATGATCATACCACCTCCTGCCGCTTCAGTTTGAACCGCCTGAGCAGCAGCGCATTAGCAGTCACAGACACCGAACTCATAGCCATGAACAGCGCCGCCAGTGCCGGAGCGATCAGGTACGGCCCGAACACACCTAGTGCCAGGGGTATACCTGCCGTGTTGTAGGCAAAAGCCCAGAACAGGCCCTGCTTGATCTTGCCCATCGTACGCTTGCTCAGCTCAATACTGGACACCACATCCCGCAGGTCGTCCTTGATAAGCACTATCTGTGCAGATTCCATAGCAACGTCCGTACCGCTGCCAAGCGCAATCCCGATATCGGCCTGCATCAGCGCAGGTGCGTCGTTAATGCCGTCGCCAACCATTGCCACCTTCGCACCCTTAGCCTGCAGTTTCTTTACCTCGGCCGCCTTATCCTGGGGCAGCACCTCTGCCAGCACCCGGTCGATACCCACCTGCCTGGCAATAGCCTCTGCCGTTAGCCTGTTGTCGCCAGTGATCATCACAGTGGTGATACCCATTTCCTGCAAATATCTTACTGCCTCTGCCGAATGTTCCTTCAGGGTATCTGCCACAGCTATGACACCCATGATCTCGTTATCCTTAGCTATGAGCATGGCAGTCTTGCCGTCGTTCTCCATCGCTTCCATGCTATTGTTCAATGGCGCCGGGTCCATCCCGTTATCAGTCATGAGCTTCCGGGTACCAAGCAGCACCCTACTGCCTTCATAGGTCACCTGCACCCCGTGTCCTGCGATGGCATTGAAGTCCTGTCCGTTTGGAATATCAATTTTCCTGTCCGCAGCGCCTTTCACTATGGCCTCACCCAGCGGGTGCTCGGACCCCTTCTCGGCAACGGCAGCCAGCATGAGCACCGTATCTTCACTGACACCGCCAACAGGTGCCACATCGGTCAATTGCGGCTCACCCCTGGTCAGTGTACCGGTCTTGTCAAACACAATAGTATCCAGATTCTGTGCAGTCTCCAGCGCCTCGCCGCCCTTGATAAGAATACCGTTCTCTGCCCCTTTGCCTGTACCCACCATTACGGCTATGGGCGTGGCCAGTCCAACAGCACATGGACATGCTATCACCAGCACGGTAATGGCAATCAGCAGCGCAGCCAAAAACGGACTGGCGATCCCGTAATTTGCAGCAATGTCCAGCCTCTCGAACCCGATGAAGTACCAGTAAAAGAACGCAACAAGTGCAATACTCATAACAGTAACTATGAAATGCCCTGCCACAATATCGGCAATCCTCTGGATGGGGGCCTTGCTGGTCTGGGCATCCTCCACCAGTTTGATTATCTGTGCAAGTGCCGTATCCGAACCGACCCTGGTGGCTCTGTACTTGAACGAACCCGTCTTGTTGATGGTGGCACCGATGACCTCATTACCCACGTTCTTCTCCACCGGGATGCTCTCACCTGTCAGCATGCTCTCATCCAGTGCCGAGCGTCCTTCTACAACAATGCCGTCCACAGGCAGTTTCTCACCGGGGCGAACGACCACGATATCACCGGGCTTCACATCCTCAATAGGCACTTCACGCTCTGTTTTGTCCATCACGATGCGGGCGGTCCTGGCCTGCAGTCCCATCAGTTTCTTAATGGCCTCAGAGGTCTTGCCCCTGGAATTTGCTTCCATGTAACGCCCCAGCACAATGAACGCGATCAGCATCACCGCAGTACCGAAGTACTTGTGTTCGAATCCCGCACCCAGGTCAAGGAAAACACTGGCCGTACTGATGAGGTATGCCGAACCAGTGCCCGCTGCAATCAGCAGGTTCATGTCAGTGGCACCATGTATCAGCCCCTTGTAGGCACCTGAGAAGAACTGCCGTCCGGGCAGGAGCATTACCAGTGTGGCAAATATGAACTGGAAATAATCGTTACCTAAAAATCCCATAATACCGGGTATGGCATTTACCAGCGGGGCGATGTTCTGCCCCATCTCTCCGACGGATACCGGTACTGCCAGTATCAACGCGAGGATAAGGTTGCGCTTCTGGGATAGTATCTCCTTTTCCCGGGCTTCCCGCTCCCTGTCCGCATCCACACCTTTAATTTCCTCTGCGCCGTATCCGATATCGGTAACGGCTTTAATAATATCATGTACTGTTATCCTGCCTGGGTCGTATTCCACAGTACCTTTTTCAGTGGTCAAATTCACTGAGACTTTTAGGACACCTTCCAATTTTCCCAGACCCCTTTCGATGTTCTGGACACATGAGGCACAGGTCATACCAGTGATATGCAGGGTGACACTCTCACCTACCACACCATAGCCCAGGTCAGTGATGGTTTTGGTAAACTGCTCGGGACCGACCTGCGCCGGATCGTATTCCAAAACTGCTTTCTCTGTGGTCAGGTTCACCACCGCCTTGATGACACCAGGTAGTTTACCCAGTCCTTTCTCGATATTCTGGACACAGGACGCACAGGTCATGCCTGTAACGCCTATAGTGGTCTTCCCGGTCCTGTCTGAGGGGAATCCTGTCTTGGATGGTGGGGATAATGCGGTCTCGGGTGGTGGAGATTGTGCGCTTTTCGGACCTGCCTGTAGTGCCTCATCTTTTACTTCAGCATCTACAGGCATGCCGGCCATGACTTCAGTCATGAGCTTCACACCGTCCGGTGTGGGCACCGGACAGACCTCTACCTCTTCAGCCATCTGGTATCCGGTGTCGCGTACCACCTGTTTGACATGTTCAAGGTCTATCTTTGAGGAATCATAGGAAACTGTGGCCTCGCCAGTTTCAAGGTCAACCTTCACCATAGTGACGCCGTCAAGGGCTGCAATGGCATCATGGACCCGCATCTGGCAGTGCTGGCAGGTCATACCCGCAACCTTAATTCTCACATCTTCCATTTAAAAACCTCCAGGGCTCTTGATAAAAATTATACTTTGTAACAGCTCTTTACTATGACCCCTTTCAGATCCTCAATATCAATATTCTCAGAATCGTAATAAACTTTTGCCTGTCCGGTCTCCAGGTTTACCTACGCATCCATGACATCTTCCCGGAATTTTGCCAATTGCATGAAAATGTCTGGAAATCTGGTAACTTCCACATTCATAACATCTTCCCGGGAAGACGGGGTGTGGTTTTTGCCATTTTCTTTATGTCTACAATGTGATATTTACTGTTATTAAATAGTATATCCCAACACCGATAAAAACTACAGATGCTATTTTTCGAGACCACTTTTCAAAGGTCTGAACTTTATGCATTATCATACCCAATTTCGAAATACTATATACCATTATAAATGAAAAAATTATTACTGGTAATCCTGTTGCAAATGCAAACACCGATGGTAATATTAATCCATCACCTGTTTTTAATGACAAGGGTATAAGCATTCCAAAGAAAAGTACGGCGCTGAACGGGCAAAATGTCAATGCAAAAATCACCCCCAGCAAAAAACTTCCAAGCAAACCCTTTTCTGATAATCTTTCCTTTAATGAATTCAGTCTGTCATTTCCACTGAAAATATTGACCTTGAAAAGATCAAGCATAATTATGCCTATTATTATTAACAACGGACCAATTATATTTTCACCATATTTTTGCAAAGTCAAGGATGCTGCCTGCACATTCAATCCAAAAAAAACGATCAAGGAAGCAATAAATGTGTATGTAAACATTCTCCCGAGAGCATATGTAAAGCCAATAAGCAAAGTATGCTTGCTGTTATCGATTTTCCTTGAGATATAGGCTATTGCCGTTATGTTTGTAGCTAACGGACATGGACTTATAGCCATCATAATGCCAATGAAAAAAGCAGCAACTATGGGTATATTACTTGTACCCATTGTCTCCATAAACGATATTAAGCTCATTTCAACTGAAGTCTCCGGACAATCTTTTTTCAATGAGTTCTTTCAAGTAACTCATATAATCCTGCTTATCGTTCAGTTTATACCATACGTTAATATTTTCTTCTTTGTTAAATCCATCATCGGCATACACTCCCAACCACAAAGAAGAACCTGTAACACCATACTTTACAGCAAGCTCATTATTTTCCGGCAGGTCGTAGTTAACATGATCAAATGTAACTTTTCCTGATTCCAGTTCTTTAGAATAATATGTATTAACTGTCTCCTCAGCATATTCCCCTAGCAAAATACATGAAGTACATTGATTTGTTCCATGAAAATGGATTACTTCAATTTTTTGTATAGTTAATTCATCTGCTTCTGTATCTGAAGCTGGTTTAGTGTCTGTGTTCGCTGTACAACCTGAAAGAATAAGAGCACTGGATGTAATGATCAGTACTAAAAATGTAAAAAACCATTTCCTTTCCGTTATACTCCCATGACATCGCAATATTTTCACCATTTCTTAACCTTCCTAAAAAAATATACGTTGTGATCTAATTGAACATCTGAGATTACCTGAGAACTAAGATACAAAGGTGTTTTGGTTATCCGGTTATCCATTGCTTGATCTGCTTGACATCAGGTATTTTACCAGCGACCTTCACCTCGCCGTCTATCACAACCCCAGGTGTCATCATCACACCGTAGTCCAGTATCCGGTTGATGTCCTCGACCTTTTCCACCTGGATATCCATCTCCAGTTCCTCCACTGCCTTCTTGACATTAGCGGTGGTCTTTTTACATTTTGCACATCCGGTTCCTAATATTTCAATCTTCAAATGTATCCCTCTGTCAAATCCATTGATCTTATTATTTCAATATTTATTGAAACCATCATACTTAAATATAATCATTTCAATATGATTTGAAATGCCATGTTGAATACTCTACTAATTGCAGGAATTGATGCCCTTCGTGAGTACTTAGCCCTTCATGTGCTCCTGTGTCTGGTACCGGCCTTTTTTCTGGCAGGTGCCATTGCGTCCCTTTTTTCAAAAGAGTCTGTGCTCAAATACTTTGGCGCTGATTCGCCAAAATATATTACATACCCGGTCGCTGCCATTAGCGGTGTAATGCTGGCAGTCTGCAGTTGCACAGTTCTGCCGCTGTTTGCAGGCATCTACAAACGTGGGGCTGGCATAGGGCCGGCCACTACATTCCTCTACTCGGCTCCCGCTATCAACCTGCTTGCCATCGTGTACACGGCAAAAATACTGGGTTTTGATATAGGAGTGGCAAGGGCCGTAGCTGCCATTGGTTTATCCGTTGTTATCGGGCTTACCATGTCAGTTGTTTTCCAAAATCACAATAAAATGCCAGGCTTTAAATCCAACGGTGATGACAGAAATATAAGAACCACCATTATTTTCATACTGCTGCTGGCAATCCTGGTCTTTGCGGGAATAGCGGCAACGATGTTAGAAAAAGCGGCAGTTATACTGCTCGTCCTGATAACCATTACACTGTCATGGCTCTGGTACACCCGTGAAGAATTAAAAAGCTGGATGCAAGAGACCTGGTTTTTAGCTAAACAGATCACGCCCCTGCTGTTTGCAGGAGTGTTTCTGGCTGGTGTCATTGTGGCACTGCTGCCAGGTGAATTTGTTGCAACCCTGGTAGGGGGAAATAGCATTTCAGCCAACCTGATATCTTCGGTCTCGGGGTCATTAATGTATTTCTCCACACTTACTGAGGTGCCCATAATCAGTGCATTGACCAAATTAGGTATGGGCAAGGGACCTGCACTGACCATG
>JAUWRA010000046.1 GCA_030610815.1 Methanosarcinales archaeon | reverse complement strand
CCCAGTTTCCGGTAATACGGCCTTACACCTATCCCGCTAATAACGGCAAGCTTACTAAAACCCGCCTGCTGTGCCCTTTCTGTAGCTTCAGCCAGCAATTCTTCCCCGTATCCCCTGTGCTGCCATTCCTTTGCCTGCGGTTTTACCCCCACACCCACCAGCGGCCCGTAGACATGGAGTTCCCGCACCAGGGCCGCACCCTCAAGCTCAGGCCTGTGCGGAGCACCAGGATACCTCAACCTGATAAACCCTACCAGCACATCATGTTCGGTATCCTCGAATGAGATGAAATGCTCATCTCCGCCGCATGAACGGTATGAGCAGGATATCATATCCACATGTCCGGGCTTGATACCCTTAAGACCCTTATGACCTGCCTCACGGCACCGGATACAATGGCATTTCCCTCCCTGTTGTGCAAGTCTTTCCCCTGCCAGTTGTCTCAGGTTGCTCTTTGTCACACCTGCCTGGATCTGCCACGCAGGAATATCACGCTGCACCCGCTGCAGCCTGACCCAGGGAGGCAGCAGGGCTTTAATATTCGCGACCAGTTCAACCGCCTCCTCAACTTCCTGGGCACGATATCCACCTGCATCCCACAGTTCATATAATCCGGTCCCTGGCGTGACCAGCGTGGGATATATCTTCAGGTAATCTGGCATGAACCGCTCATCCTCAAACAATCTCCAAAACATCCGAAGGTCCATATCCGAAGATGAACCGGGGAGGCCGGGCATCATATGAAAACCAACCTTAAATCCTGAATCCCTCAGCACCCTGTTGGCCTGTTCAGTTTCATAGACCCCGTGCCCCCGGTTGATCCTGCCCAGGATAAAATCATAGATACTCTGCACGCCGATCTCAACCTTGGTTCCTCCCAGGTTCAACATCTGATCCACTTCATCTCTGGTTGCCCAGTCGGGACGCGTTTCAAAGGTAATACCAACATTACGTACTACAGCACTTTCATTTTCGGCCTGCACGTCATCAATATATTTGAACTTGCCAACATCAGGCCGTACCCCGAAATCGTTCATAGCCTCAATACAACGCCTGACAAACCATTCCTGGTAGCACAGGCTCCTGGAAGTGAAACTCCCGCCCATTACAATAAGTTCAGCTTTATCCACAGGATGACCTATCTGTGTAAGCTGTTCCAGGCGCCCTGCAACCTGTAAGTAGGGGTCAAAGTCATACCGTATGCCCCTTTTTGCAGCAGGTTCCTCTCCCATATAGCTCTGGGGCGATATATATTCTGAATCAGGGCCACCAGGACATGGCAGGCAGACGCCGTGGGGACAAGGTGCAGGAGAAGTCATAACCGCTATTACAGCCACACCCGATATGGTCCTCACAGGTTTGAGCTGCAGTATTTCAATGACCGTACCATATTCTTCAGGAAGGGCCCTGGCAAGGATTTCGGCATTGCTCGGCAACCCTTTAAACTTATATTTTGCACTCACAGTCTTTTTGTGTCTGTTCAAATCCAGTTCAGAATCGATATTTCCCTGTATAATCTGAAGAATAAGTTCCCTACATGCTAAATGTAGATTACCAGGCATAAGAATATATTATTATAATTGTCGTTACTTATAAGTACTTAATAACTCTAAGTATAATATGAAAAATTTTAACTTATTATATGTAATATATGTAAAAAGGATTGGAAATATTAAAAATTATTTCGGCGGGATGAGTGGAATATGAATGACAAAGAAAAGGGTGAAAATGAAACCAGTCCTGATGAAAAATTGAAGCCCTTTAAGGATACACGGATTATGAGTGATTATCGATCAGTAATCAATGATGCCGCAGATATTGATAAGAAAAATGACAGCCAAGAGCCAGAATCATTAGAATCGGATGAGAGCGAACAAACAAATTCTGTTGATGGAACATCCAAGATAAATGAAGAAGATGAAACAACAGAAACACCTGATGGTGAGTCGCCTGATTCAGAAGACGTACCAGATGAAACGTCAGGCGAAGAAAAAACTGATGACGAAGAAGCTGATAAGGGGCCCAAAATAAGGGATTTAACAGAGAAAATTGGTGAGACAGAGAAAATTTTGACAGACCTGATTATACCTGGTGGCGATAAACTGGACATTGAGACGCTGAGAACCCGTCTTGGCGACAGCCGTGTCATTGAACACAGGAGGGTAATGCTACCCGAATCTGTTGAATCTGTCTGGGAAAAGACCCTGATGGAAATCACCCAGGTAAAGGAAGAAGTGGTTGCCAAACCTGAGGTAGAAGAAGAAATTATTGAAAAACCAAATTTGATCCAGCGTATTATCAATCATTTCCAGCCAGAAAGGATAGTCCTTGAAGATTATGATCCTGAAAAACACGGTGCTCTGGTCGAACTCACATTAGATGATGATTATTCTCTCGAGGAAGTTGAACTTTATCCTGTAAATGAACCTTATTCATATGTCAGAATTTCATATAATCCGGATGCACATACTTATCTTTATGAGGTACTTGAACCTGAAATGAGCCCAGGAGAAAAAGAACTGTTCGCAGAAATAAAATTGAGGCTCACGGAAACACTTGATGTTAGCTTAAATGAGCTTGAAGAGAACGGTGCAAAAAAATACCTGAAGGATAAAGTATATAATATTTTATGGGATTACCAGATAAAAATCGACACGGTGTCCTTTACAAAGATTTTGTATTATATCTACAGAGAATTCATGGGATATGGAAATATCGATCCCATGATGCATGATCCATACCTTGAGGATATTTCCTGTGATGGACCTTATACACCATTGTACGTGTACCACAGGAAGTACGAATCAATAGAAACAAACACTGCTTTTGATGATGAGAACAAACTTGATGCCTTTGTTGTGCGCATCTCGCAGATTTGCGGAAGGCACATCTCCATAGCAGATCCACTACTCGATGCTACAATGCCAGACGGTTCAAGGATACAACTGACCCTTGGAAGAGAAGTAACAACCAGGGGAAGTTCCTTTACTATAAGGAAATTCAAGGAAAGCCCGCTGACCCCGCCAGACCTCATCGACTACCATACCTACTCAACTTCAACAATAGCATACCTTTGGCTGGCTGCTGAAAATAACAAGAACATCATTTTTGCAGGAGGTACTGCATCCGGGAAGACCTCCTCCATGAATGCAATATCATTGTTTATCCCACCTGAGACTAAAATCGTATCAATTGAAGATACCAGAGAGTTGAACCTCCCCCATCCAAACTGGATAGCAGGTGTGACCAGACAGACTTTTACCGGAGGTGAAACCGGGTCCATCGATATGTATGACCTGTTAAGGGCAGCCTTGAGACAGAGACCTGAATACATGCTTGTAGGCGAGGTAAGAGGTGCCGAGGCCTATGTCCTGTTCCAGGCTATGAGTACCGGTCATACTACATTTTCAACCTTACATGCGGATTCCGTACAGTCTGTTGTTCACCGGCTTGAGAATCCGCCCATCAATGTTCCCAGGATAATGCTGCAGGCCCTTGACCTGATAATCATACAGGTCCAGGTCAGGATTGGTGAACAAAGAGTGCGAAGGGCCAAATCCATAACTGAGATTGTAGGTGTCGATCCCAGGACAGGTGAATTATTAACAAATGAGGTGTTTACATGGTCGGCCTTAAAGGACGAATTTACTTATTCAGGTAGGTCCTATATAATGGAATCGGTGATGCATAGCCATGGGTGGGATGATGCCCGCATCAAGGAAGAATTAAAGAAAAGGCAGGAAATCCTGGAATGGGCGCGGATGAAGAACGTGAAGCATTATGAGGATGTTGCCAAGATAGTCGTAACTTACTATCGTGAACCTGAGACCCTGATGGAAATCGTGAGGAAGGAATTATATGGTAGTTAGGTATCTTTCCTCGTATTCATACCGTTTATTCGGTAGCTATTTTAGTAAGAGACGTGCCCAGTATTTTGACCTCAGGCAGGAATTGCTAAAGACCAGATTCAATATCAGTTTTGATATGTATCTTTCCCTTGCGGTTTTATGTTCACTGTTAATGATGGTGGTAGGATTTTTATTTGCAATTTTAGTGGTATCCGCCTTCAGTGCTCCTGATATTATTTTGACCCGTTCGTATTTAACTGATATTTTTGAAAGTTTCAAGGAATATAAAAACCTGGCATTTAATATTATTTCCGTTGTCGTTATCACGGGTATGTTCAGTGTAGGTACATTTATTGCATTCCTGAACTATCCAAAGCTGATTAACAGCAACAGGAAACGAAGTATTGATACGATGCTTCCTTATGCTGTACATTACATGTCTGCAATGTCAGGCGCCGGCGTCATTCCTGTGGATATATTTTCAAGTCTTGCCAAGAACAAGATATATGGGGAAGCTGCAGTAGAGGCTTCATATGTGGTAAGGGATATCAAAGTACTGGGCAATGATCTTGTCCAGGCCATGAAGAATGTGGCATCTACTACACCATCATATCGGCTGCAGGAATTCTTACAGGGCGCAGTAACCATCGTTTCTTCCGGTGGTGACCTGGAATCATTTTTAAAGCTTAAGGCTGAACAGTTCGTTGTAGAAAGCAAGCGGGAACAAAAGGAATTCCTTGAAACGCTCGGATTAATAGCCGAGACCTATGTGACTGCATTTGTGGCAGGACCCTTGTTCCTGCTCGTCATGATGTCGGTCATGACTATCATGGGCGGTATGAACCTGATGCTCATGTACCTGTTGATATACTTGGTAATCCCTGTGGGAAGCATTGTGTTTGTGTTGCTTGTCAGTAGTATGACCCCGGAGGTGTGATATTTTGGAGAACATAAAACCCATTGACGAAAATGAGGAAAAAATTCCGGAGAACACCATTTCAATTGACGAAAAAGCGGAAACACTTACAGAGGATACTATTGCAATTGAGGAAAAAGAGGAAAAACTTACAGAGGATACTATTGCAATTGACGAAAAAGGGGAAACACCTCCAGAGGATACCATTTCAATTGATGAAAATGAGGAAAAACTTCCGGAGGATACCATTTCAATTGACGAAAAAGAGGAAACACCTTTCGGGGACACTGTTCCAATTGATGGAAATAAAGAAATATTCACAGAAGATGAACTCCTACTTGAAAAAGATAAAGTACATCTCCAGATGGAAGCGGCAAGAAAATGGATCGATCTCCGCCATTTCATAAAATCACCCCAACAGCAAATTAAAAAAGAACCAGCTTACGCATTATTGATCAGTATACCTATTGCCCTGATCTTCCTGATACTTGGAGGTCTGAAGACAGGATTTACACCTGAATTTGATGACGTATTGCTTTTCACTATTCTAATGGCCATAGTCCCTCCCGGATTTCTTCATTATTTAAAAAGACGTAGAGTCAAAAGGATTGAACAGTATTTCCCAAATTTCCTAAGGGACGTTGCCGAGATGAACCGCTCAGGTATGACACTGACAAAATCGGTTGGCATGGTGTCTAAAGGTGAATATGGAGATCTCACTATTGAGATTGCCAAGATCAATGCTATGCTTTCATGGGGTGTATCATTCGAAGATGCCCTTGACAGATTTGCAGACCGGGTTGCTACGCCGCTTATATACCGTTCAGTCGCATTGATCAACCAGGCCAGCCGGGCCGGCGGTAACGTACCGGATGTGCTGGAAGTAGCTGCCAAGGATGCTTATGTCCTTAAAATGATGGAAAAGGATCGTGCAAGTAACATGGTCATCTATGTGGTGATCAGTTACATGTCATTTGGGGTATTCCTGTTTGTAATTGGGATTCTTTCGTATTCCTTTATTCCGGTAATGGCAGAAGCCAGCATAACAGCCAATGCAGCTGGCGGTGGAGCAGAAGAGTTTATTGGTGTTTTCGATCCTGAGATGTTCAGGCGCCTGTTCTTCCATGCGGCATTGATACAGGGTTTTTCATCCGGACTTGTGGCAGGACAGATGGGTGAAGGCGAGGTTATAGCCGGGTTGAAACATTCTGTAATTCTTACACTGATTGCCTGGTTCACCTTTACATTCTTCATCTAATAGTAGATATTTATCTATCTTGGGAACACTCTTTGAAGGCATTCACTATTGAGAGATAATCATGGTATTGGATAAACTTGGAAGCTCATTGCAGGATACCCTTAAAAAATTAGCCGGGGCGGGCAGGATCGATGAAAAGGTGGTCAACGCTGCCGTTAAAGAGATACAGCGTGCCCTGCTACAGGCTGATGTAAATGTCAAACTGGTGATGGAACTATCTAAACGGATCAAGGAACGTTCCCTGAAAGAAGATGTTCCCGCCGGGTTGAGCGGTAAGGAACATGTGATCAATATCGTATATCATGAACTCATTAACATCATGGGTAAGGGGACCGATGTTAAACTTGCCGGACAAAAGATCATGATGGTGGGTCTGCAGGGAAGCGGTAAGACCACTACCACGGCAAAGCTTGCCAGGTTCTTCCAGCGAAAAGGCCTGAAACCTGCTGTGATCTGTGCTGATACATTCCGGCCCGGGGCTTATGAACAGTTGAGTACTCTTTGCAGCCGTCTGAATGTTACATTCTATGGCGAGAAAGATAATAAGGATGCTGTGGAGATAGTACGCCACGGACTGGAATCTGTTGAAAAGTACGACGTGTTGATAATCGATACTGCCGGTCGTCATGCTCTTGAAACTGACCTGATCAAGGAAATGGAAGATATCTTTGCCATGGCCAAACCTGACCAGAAACTGCTTGTCATCGATGCTGCTATTGGCCAGCAGGCCAGCGAACAGGCAAAGGTGTTCAACCAGTCTATCGGCATCACAGGTGTGGTTATTACTAAACTGGACGGTACGGCCAAAGGCGGCGGGGCACTGTCTGCCGTGTCAGAGACCGCATCTTCGATCGCGTTCATCGGTACAGGGGAGAGACCGGAGGATTTTGAGAAATTTGAGGCTGACAGGTTCATATCCAGGCTGCTTGGAATGGGGGATATCAAGACCCTTATCGAGCGGGCCCAGGAAGTGATCGATGAGGATGAGTTCGATATAGAGAGTATGATGCGGGGCAAATTCACGCTCAAGGATATGTATAAACAACTTGGGGCAATGAATAAGATGGGTCCGATAAAGCAGATCATGCAGATGCTTCCTAACATGCCCATGCTTCCAAAGGGAACTGACCTTTCTGATGAACAGTTCCAGACGACCCAGAGTACCCTTGAAAAATTCAAGGTTATCATGGATAGTATGACAGAGAAGGAACTGGAAGAGCCAAAGATAATAGGCAGCAGCCGTATCAAAAGGGTTGCTATTGGTTCCGGGACATCCCAGGAGGATGTCAGGCTTCTTATTAAGCAGCACAAGATGATGCAGCAGGCATTCAAGGGATTGCGGGGCGGCAAGTTCAATATCCAGAAAATGATGAAAAGGATGGGGGGATAAAACTTGATCCGTGTTGCTTTTTTTCCAGTATGTCCGAATACCCTTACTTCTGATTGGCAAACATGGATCGCCAAGTACAGCCAGAGATTCAATAAATTGAGTAATTGAAATATATTGGTAGCAGTAGGAATTGCCGGTCATTATTGCCATCTACATATTATTATTGCAATCTACATACTATTATCTCAAACAACTTTGTCATGCAAAGTGTTATATGGTGCAAACACCTTTATGATACTATATCGAGGTGATCACAATGACACAAAATCTCAATCTGAAGGAAATAGAAAAAAAGGCATATCGTGATTCCCAGCAGGATGGCTTGATGGAAGTTATGATGGGGCTGATCCTTATGACGTTTGGAGGGTTTTTTTATTCCCCCATATTTGCATTCTATATATTATTAATAATATTTTCCGGCAAGATCGTGGAGTTTATCCGAAGACGCTACACCCATCCCAGAATCGGGTTTGTCAAATTCCATGAGGAAAATCCAAAGGATGCCCTGACAGGCGTCTTTCTCTTCGAGTTTGCAGTTATTGTTATCATATTCACCCTGATCTCTATCTTTGGTGACGTGACAGATTATTCCCAGTGGGTGAAATGGTCGCCCCTGTTCTTCGGGATGATCCTGGTCGGGCCATTCGCCCACGCAGCATCCAGGTCCGGAAGTATCCGTTATACCGGATATGCGATACTGTCAGTGATTCTGGGCGTTTTTTTCTCTTTAATAGAATTTGGCTCCGGATGTACCGGGTTGATACTGTATCTGGTTTTCATAGGGGCATTTCTATTCCTTGGCGGTCTGGTAATCTTCAGCCTATTCCTGCGAAAATATCCGCTACCAGCGGAGGAGACACTTGATGCCAGTGAGTGATCCCGGCGAAAATGACCACAACCCCTTTGCTGAGATCGACCGTTTGATCCACGAACCTGCCCGGCTTATGATCGTCGCATACCTCTACGTTGTCGAGAGCGCAGATTTCCTCTTTTTGATGCACCAGACAGGGCTGACCCACGGCAATCTGTCCTCGCACATGAGCAAACTAGAGGGTGCAGGTTATATTGAAGTCGTGAAGGAGTTTATCGATAAAAAGCCGCATACCATGCTCCGGCTGACTGATGCGGGAAAGGGGGCTTTTCGGGAGTATCGTGAGCGGATGATGGAGGTTCTTAGGTGATCTGCCTGCTTGAACCAGCAAACACACATTCCAATTTACAGGTATCAATTCCTGACGAAATATAAGTTCAACATCCAGAGGAGAAAAAAAAGATGAAAAAGCTACTAATATCAGTTCTGATAATCGCTGTGTTGATGGCATCCGGTTGCATCAGTGACAAGGATGCCACAACAGGAGAACCGACTGAGAATATAAGTCAGATAGGCCCCGCCCCACTCATCCCGCGTGAGGTCTTATTCGGCAATCCGGACAAGATAACAGTCCGTCTAAGTCCGGACGGGGACCGGATCAGCTACCTTGCCTCAGTAGATGGTGTCTTGAACGTCTGGGTAGGACCTGCTGATGACCCAGATTCCGCGAAGCCGGTCACAAACGATACCGGCCGCGGCATACGCATCTATTTCTGGGCTTATACTAACGAGCACATCCTGTATCTCCAGGACCAGGCTGGTGATGAGAACTGGCGGGTATACAGTGTGAACCTGGAGACTGCCGAGACCACTGACTTAACCCCGCTTGAGGGTGTGCAAGCCAGAATCCAGGCGGTCAGCCAGAAGTTCCCTGAAGAGATATTAATCAGTCTCAATGACCGCGATCCCACACTTCACGACATTTACCGTATCAACATCACAACTGGTGAGAAGAGTCTTGTTATGGAGAACGAGGGTTTTGTTGGATTCACAACCGATGATGAATATAACGTCCGCTTTGCGATGCGGCTCACACCTGGAGGCGGAAGCGAGACATTCCAGGCAACCGAAGATGGTGGCTGGGAGTTATTCATGGAGATCGCAATGGAGGATTTGCTCACTACAGGCATTGTCGGGTTTGATGAGACCGGCACGATTCTGTACTTGATCGATAGCCGTAACCGCAACACTGCTGCATTCTTCGCGATGGACCTTGGAACAGGCGAGCAGACTTTGATCGCTGAGGATCCGCGTGCAGATGCCAGTGATCTCATGATCCATCCGACTGAAAAGATTGTCCAGGCGGTCGCTTTCACCTATGAGCGCAAGCACTGGCAGATCATTGACGAGTCCATCGCTGGTGACCTCGCCTACCTGAAAACGGTTGCTGACGGCGATGTCGAGGTTGTGAGCAGAACACTCGATGATGAGTACTGGATGGTCGCCTACATGGTGGATGATGGTCCGGTGCAGTATTATCGCTATGACCGCGAAGAAAAGAGCGCAGAGTTCCTGTTCACGCATCGTACGGCGCTGGAAGGTCTGTCTCTCGCAAAGATGCATCCTGTGGTCATCAAGTCGCGTGATGGGCTGGACATGGTCAGTTACTACACGCTGCCGATTGGAAGCGACAGTGATTTCGATGGGCGTCCGGATGAGCCATTGCCGATGGTGTTGTTCGTCCATGGTGGACCCTGGGCACGCGACAACTGGGGGTATAACTCCATACATCAGTGGCTTGCAAACCGTGGCTATGTTGTTTTGAGCGTTAACTTCCGCAGCTCTACTGGATTTGGCAAAGCGTTCATCAACGCGGGCAATCTGGAGTGGGGCGGTAAGATGCATGATGATCTCATCGACGCTGTCAATTGGACGGTTCAGGAAGGTATCGCGGACCCGGACCGTGTGGCGATCATGGGCGGAAGCTATGGCGGATACGCAACGCTCTGGGGCATGACGAATACATCAGATACGTTTGCCTGTGGCGTAGACATCGTGGGGATATCGAATCTGGTTACACTGCTTGAGACGATCCCACCATACTGGGAGCCACAGATCGAGTTATTTGCAACGCGTGTAGGGGATCATCGAACTGAAGAGGGCAGAGCATTCCTCACGAAGCATTCCCCGCTGACCTATGTGGACCGGATCGAAAAGCCACTCTTGATCGGTCAGGGCGCAAATGACCCGCGTGTCAAGCAGGCAGAGTCCGACCAGATCGTCCAGGCGATGCAGGATGCGAATATCCCGGTGACCTATCTGCTCTACACGGACGAAGGACACGGCTTTGCCAGACCTGAGAACAGACTCTCGTTTTACGCCGTAACTGATGCGTTCCTCGCCGAGCATCTGGGCGGACGGCACGAACCTATCGGTGATGATTTCGAGGGATCGAGCATCATGGTCCAGTGTGGCGCTGAAGAGGTGGCTGGGCTCGCGGAAGCGATAGCTGATTAGCTGCCAATGAATCGATTACCGCTGGCTGTCCAGGGTGCTGTGTGTCCCTGGGTGGCTGGTGGATTTTTGGCGGGAATTGGGCATGGGTAGTGCTGTTTAGGGAGTATCGGGAGAGCCCTGGTATGACAGCGATCGGATTTGAGGCAACATATATCTGCACCAGGGGGTTAGATAGAACCGGTCAATTAACAAAAGGAAGAGTGTAGGAATGAGAAACAAATGCATGAAGATATTTCAGGTCGATTCATTCACAAGCAAGCCGTTCACAGGAAATCCCGCCGGAGTATGCATTCTATCAGGGAATATTCCGGATTTTGATATGTTAAAGATCGCAAACGAAATGAATCTGCCTGAAACCGCATTTCTTCAGGAAAAGGATGGGGGCTATGACTTACGATGGTTCACCCCACAAGCCGAGGTTGAACTCTGCAGTCATGCAACCCTAGCTTCTGCTCATGTCCTGTGGGAGATTGGGGCGCTGGACCCGGATGAAATAGCAAGTTTTGATACGCTAAGCGGCAGATTAACAGCGAAGAAGAATGATGCGTGGATTGATCTGGACTTTCCTGCTGAATACGAGACAAACACCGAGGCCCCTGTTGAACTTACCCGGGCATTAGACGTAAAACTAAAATATGTGGGTAAGAACCGGTTTGATTATCTTGTGGAGGTTGAATCGGAAGAAAAAGTGCGGGATATGAAGCCGGACTTTGATCTGCTGAAGAAGGTTTCGTGCCGCGGTGTCATTGTGACCAGTAAGGCAGATGCCGGCAGATATGATTTTGTCTCTCGATTTTTTGCACCCGCAATCGGGGTTGATGAAGACCCTGTGACAGGTTCGGCTCACTGTTGTCTGGGTCCTTACTGGGAATCCCGGCTAAAGAAATCTGAGTTTGAGGCGTTCCAGTTGTCTGAAAGAGGTGGAGTTGTCCGGGTTAAAGTCGTGCCCGGGTCCGGTCGGGTTATCCTGGGCGGCAGGGCAGTTACAGTGATCAAAGGAGAGCTTGTATATGGATGTTAGGTTTGTTCATGTGAATCTGGTAGCACGTGACTGGAAACTGCTTTCTGACTTTTACCAGCATGTTTTCAATTGTGAACCTGTGCTGCCAGAGAGGGATCACAAAGGAGACTGGATCGATGCCGCAACAGGTGTTTCAAACGTTAACATCCAGGGAATTCATCTCCTCCTGCCTGGCTGTGACAGGAATTGCCCGACCTTAGAGATATTCCAGTATAACAGAATTAGCGAAGCGAAACAACCCGCGATCAATCGACCAGGACTGGCACATATTGCTTTCGCAGTGGATGATGTGGAGATGACCGTAAAAAGAGTGATCTTAAATGGCGGTTCACAATTGGGGGAAATAGTTACAGAGCACATCCCAAAAGCCGGTACGATTACGTTTGTATATGTCAGGGATCCTGAAGGCAATATCATCGAACTACAAAACTGGTCAAATAAAATAACCGATTAAATGGAATTGTGGTGGAGTAAACATGTTGAAGATCCCGGAATGGACTTACGACGAGATGAAACAGACTGGTGTAGACTACTCTAGCATTGAGCAGGTGCAGCGGTACGATGACATGCACCAAAGGTTTCGCGACTACGAGAAGAATAGTGATGCGATCATAAAACTTCTCGAACTGGACTCAAACAGCACAGTCATCGACATGGGTGCAGGAACTGGCGCATTCGCACTCCACGCTGCGAAACAGTGCCGAAAAGTCTACGCGGTGGACGTATCTTCCGCCATGCTTGAGCACTGCCGGAAAAAGGGCGAAGGGATGGGGCTTTCGAACGTTCTGTACTGTCATGGCGGCTTCCTGACGTACGAGCACGAGGCAGAGCCGGCGGATGCGATGGTGTCGATAGCGGCATTGCACCATCTGCCGGATTTCTGGAAATTGGTCGCTCTCACGAGGGCAGCCGGGATGTTAAAGGCAGGAGGGCAGTTCTTTCTGTTTGATATTGTGTTTCCATCCGCTACCGAGGATATGGAGGGTAGGCTCGACGCATGGGTCAGGTCAATTGCAGAGAGGTCAGGACATGAGCTTGCAGCAGAAGCGAAGATCCATATCCGTGAGGAGTACAGCACCTATGACTGGGTGATGGAGGGACTGCTTGAGCGTGCGGGATTCGAGATCGAGAGCGCCGAGTATGGGGACGGATTCCAGGCAACATACGTCTGCACCAGAAGATGAAATAGAACCGGACAATAATGAAAAGGAGAGTGTAGGAATGGGAACTGGAAAGAATAGCACCGAAAGCACTGTACATTACACAGACACTTACCTGCAGGGCCTATTGACGACAAATCCCCTGCAAGAACCCATATTTCGCCGTGCAATCCATGCGCTCGATCTCCCGCAGGGAAGCCGGGGGCTGGACGTGGGATGCGGGATAGGCTTGCAAGCCATCATGCTCGCAGATGCAGTGGGACCTGGCGGGCATGTCACAGGTATCGATCTGTCCCCGGAATTCCGGATTTATGCGAGAGACATTGCAGAGAAGGCGGGCATCCCTGAGCAGGTCTCCTTTCGGGAGGGGGATATGAACAACCTCCCGTTCGACAACGCTACCTTCGATTGGGTGTGGAGTGCGAACTGCGTAGGATACGCGCCAGGAGAGCCCCTGCCACTCTTAAAGGAGCTTGCACGGGTGGTAAAGCCCGGCGGAAGTGTGATCATCATCGCATGGTCTTCTCAACAATTGCTCCCGGGCTACCCTGTGCTGGAGGCACATCTGAATGCGACATCCTCAGGGATCGCCCCGTTTGTAGAGGGGGCGGCGCCTGAGCTGCATTTCCCGCGCATGATGGGGTGGTTCCGCCGTGCGGGTATGGAGGAGGTTACTGTGCGGACATTCGTGGGGGATGTCTGCGCCCCGCTGTCTGAGGAGATGCGGAGCGCACTTACTGCGCTTATTGAGATGCGGTGGGTGGATGTGGAGGCTGAATTGTTAGAAGGGGACTGGGCTGAGTTTCAGCGGCTGTGTCTGCCTGAGTCGCCGGGTTTTATTTTGGATCTTCCGGATTACTATGCGTTCTATACGTATTCGATGTTTAGGGGGCGGGTGAGTAGGTGAAGGTTTTTTTGGTGTGGCTTCCTCTTCCTGATGCATCAGATCCTTGATCGATCTGGTTGAATTAGAATTTTTTTGATAGAATCAACGCTTTTTATCACTTTGTTCGGGTTGGATGGTGTCGGTACTTGAGCACCTTTGAGATCCAGATTGAAATCTGCGATGATCACTTCTTCTTGCCCTTCTTCAACTTCACATAACTTATACGTCGAATCTCCACGTTTCTTGCATCCACCGTCTACCAGGTCTCCAAAATACTTGTTGTTCAACTGCCCGAAGATCGAAGTCCCACCATGTAGCCCGGTGTTTGCGATCAGGATGTAGGAGGGTGTTCTTTCGACGTGGCTGTGTGCTTCGTTATGAAAGCGTTCGTTTGCAGAGTTAAAGGATGGGCAGAAGATCATATCGATATCGGTCTCTCTGAAGAAATGAGCTAAATGGTCGAAGTCCATGCAGATCAGTATCACAAACTTGCCAAACCGGGTCTCGTATTTGTATATTCGATCTCCCGGTATCATTCTTGGTCCCATTATCCCATCTTCAAAGGGAGACGGTGTGATCTTGGGTTGGTATGGTATCTCAGTACCAGATTCCATTATTATGGGGCAGATGTTTTTGTTGTCTTTATAGAAACTGCCACCGATAACGATCATATCAAGGTATTTTTCCATAATCTCGCCTATCCATTCTTCATAAAGGCAGAGTTCAGGTAAGCAGACGATATTTGCACCATCCTGCTTGGCTACATCGAGTGCTGAAAAGACCTTCGTTTTCACCTCGTCTCTGTTTTTAATGGTGAATGGGAACGATTCTGTAATGTCAAAACTGATTTGGGCTACAGCGATCCTGACAGTCTCTTGTTCGGTCTCTGAAACGTGGACGGTCTGGATTTTAGGGATAGGGGTATTTTTCTGCACATACTCAAAAACTCTGGCAAGCACCGCAACCTGTTCTACTGCTTCTCTATCCGTCAGATTCTTGATCTGCAAATTCTTTAGTTGTTCACATGCGCCTATTTTTTTATCTGTTGGAAGATATTCACACCAATCTCTTGCAAAACTTACTATGTTGCTCAGCGCCATCGCCCGTTCTGGCGGGTCTTGGGCGGTCAGTCCATGAGCAGATCGGGCAGTCTCCAGTCCAAGCTTTTCGAGCGGTGTGCCTTGTGTCTGTTTGCATACCGCTTCTGCTTTCTCCTGGATATCGCGTATCCGCTCACCGATGATCGGCAGCCCACGCAACAGAACCCGCGCTGCACCCGGCGCACTTTCCGATGCATTACCGATTAAGTCTGCGGCGCGGTTGCAGTATTGCATGTAGACTTTGAGGTCGGATTTCGTGGCATCGAAATCTGTCAACTTCTGGGCTTCTGATAGCGCGTTTGCAAGATTCTCTACGGCTTCGAGGAGTTGTTCTTTATTCTTTGACCCTTCCGATGCGCTCTTCGCATCGACAAGATATCTCCGAACTTCGTCTTCTGCACCTGCTTTTCCGAATGTAATCGCGTAGAATGATCTGTAAAACGGGAGACAAAATTGGGATGGATTGGAATAAGTCGCCTCCTTCGAGGATCTCTCGAAAAACTCTAGCGCGTTTTTCATCTCTTTCCTAAAACCCTCTTCGCTTTCTACCCCAGTTGCCCTGAATATGGACACCCTACCCAACGAATGATTTGCATATGCCCGCACATTACTGTCCTCATCCCCTGTAAGCCGAATCAGGTCTTTCCATGCCACATCCTTATCGGGAACGTGTTGAAAAGCAGAGCCGAGCGCATCTGCTGCACTCCCCCGCACATCACTGTCCTCATCCCCTGTAAGCCGAATCAGGTATTTCCATGCCACATCCTTATCGGGAACGTGCTGAAAAGCAGAGCCGAGCGCATCTGCTGCACTCCACCGCA
>JAUWRA010000126.1 GCA_030610815.1 Methanosarcinales archaeon | reverse complement strand
AAAATGGGGGTATATTTAAATAGATCTTATTGTCACAGTTTAATTAGTGGGTTTAATGGGGTGAATATAATATGCCAACTGAACAGGAATCATTTTGGGATGCAGACAGTTATGTGGTGATCACAGACAAGACGAAACCTGCAATGAAATGGACGATCCGGGAACTGAAAAGATCGGGAAAAAACGTCTATACTATTGACCTGTCTGAAAAGCCAGAGGAAGGAGCACTGCGAAACATTTCGGAACTGCCTGATGGAATCCAGCGTGCCGTGATCGGAGTGACCAAAACCCGGCCCGAAGATGTGGTAGATGCACTGAAGCAGAAAGGTATCAAGGAAATATGGCTCCACTGGATGACCGAGACCGCTGAAGCACAAGAGAAATGCAGGGATTACCACATGCATTTAATAACCGGCAGGTGTCCCATGATGTATCTGGGCCACGGGGTCAGTATTCATACTATGCATCGGGAGATTGCAAAACTCGTTGGGAAATATTAAGAATCTCTCCAACATTGTGTAGGTAATAGTTTGCCCAAATCATCGGAGAAATCGAAAATCTTGACAGGATTTACAGGATAGACAGGATACTGGTTGCCATTCCATCCTGTAAATCCTGTCCATAAAGCCAAGTCGTGAGATTTCATGTTCCTGAACAATGAAGTTACCCACACGATGTTAAAGAGAGCCATAAATTATAACTTTAAATCGAAAAAAGCAGGAGGAACTTTCCCAATTCGGGAGACTCCTGACCGGACTTGAAAATGAAGACAAAATTATGTGGGGAGAAGTAAATGAAACGAATTGATGTACAGCATCATATTCTTCCGGAAGAATATGTTTAGAGGCTTGCAGTATAGGGATTACTGAATCTTATGGACAACCATTTCCAAAGTGGACCCCAGAGAAATCGCTTTCATTAATGAAAAAAATAGCTCTATACAGGCCTCGTTACATTTGAACTGGGTATATCGTTAACTGTAACGATAGGCGTCATGTGCATCCCTGGAATAGCTTGAACCAGAATAACAGTCGTGGCGCCTAAATTGAGGCACGTATAAGGCTATCAAAAAGGACATGGGGAGAAACAAAGTTTATTTATACTCTTATTTTTAAGATGGTATAGACGAACATAAGTTCGGATATCAACGAGTTATATGACATTCCGACCGCCGCCAAGACAACAACTACATAAATAACTAAAGTAAACAATTAGTATGAATTGGAAAGAATTTTTCAAACCCGACGGAAAAAAATATTTAATATCTGCAGCTATATTTATTTTTTATATTGTATTCATCTTTTTAAAACCAATCATTATTGCCAGTTGGGGGGGTGATATTCCAATAGGTACTGTAGTGGAAGTGCCAGATAATATTATCGATTACATCTTAAAAACTCCATTTTTTGTTGTAATTAGCATCTTCGGCGCATTTGATATGAGCCCATTCCCAATGTCGGCTTTAACAAAAAATATAATATTCCTGTCAAATCTTTTATGGTGGTACTTCATCTCATGTTTGATAGTTTATTCTTACGATAAATTCAAAACCAAACAATAAATGGCTGGGATCGGAATGCTTCGCTCGTTTCACTCGTTCGGTCTCTTCGAGACTCATATAACAAGCAACAAACCCTCACCCATTTCCCAGAATACAATTATTACTCATCCACCCCATAACCACCCAGAGAACACTTGACAACCACCACCAAAAAACCCAAACTTACTGAAGGACCAGTAGCAAAAACCCTGTTCAACCTGACCATACCCATGATAATCGGGATGGTCGGCATGGTAGCATTCAACCTCGTAGACACTTTTTTTGTCGGTCAATTGGGCACACAGGAACTGGCAGCACTAAGTTTCACCTTTCCAATTATAATGGTAATCGGCAGCCTGGCAATGGGAATAGGGACCGGAGCCTCAGCCGTCATCTCACAGGCCATCGGCAGGGGCGACCACCAAAAAGTACAACGGCTCACAACAGACAGCCTTATCCTATCGTTCCTTCTGGTCGCATTCTTTGTAGCCTTCGGGATGCTGACCATCGAGCCCCTGTTCAGGCTCCTCGGTGCAGAGCCCGAGATAATACCCCTGATAAGAGAATACATGGTCATCTGGTATCCCGGTGTGCTCTTCGTCATAATCCCCATGGTAGGGAATAACGCCATACGAGCAACAGGCGATACAAAAACCCCCAGCGCCATAATGCTCGTGGCTGTGCTTGTAAATATCATACTCGACCCCCTGTTGATATTCGGGCTGGGTCCTTTCCCTATGCTGGGACTTACAGGGGCAGCCATTGCTACTGTTATTTCAAGAGCCATTACGCTGGTCGTCGCCCTGTGGGTGCTCTATTATCGTGACAGGATGATAACATTTGAACTGCCTGCCCCAAAAGAACTGATCTATTCATGGAAGAGCATCCTGTATATCGGACTGCCCGTTGCCGGGACCAGACTGCTCTCTCCCGTTGCAATGGGTGTTATCTTCGCACTGGTGGCATCCTACGGCCATGAAGCAGTGGCAGCCTTTGGTGTAGGTATCCGCATCGAATTCTTTGCCATGGCCGTGGTCTTTGCCCTTTCAACTGTCATCGGGCCGTTTGTCGGCCAGAACTGGGGTGCCCGCCAGTTCGATCGGGTGAACCAGGGTGTCAAATACAGTAATGTTTTTTCACTGGCATGGGGTGTGGCAATATTCACCACGCTTGCGTTAGCAGCCCGGCCAATTGCCTCATTGTTCAATGACGACCCACAGGTCATATCAATAATTATGCTCTATCTGTGGATCGTCCCTATAGGATATGCGTTATTTGGCATATTCCAAATATCGACCATGATCTTGAATGTGTTGAATAAACCAATCCCTGCTGCAGTCCTCATGGTGATACAGATGTTCGGCCTGTATATCCCACTGGCTTATATGGGGTCATACCTGTTCGGTCTGACAGGTATATTTGCTGCAATAGTGCTGGCATATTCGTTGAGTGGAATTGTATCTTATTTCGTGCTTAAAAGAATGCTAGCGATCGGGGGCTGAACATCAAAGAGACCAGCAGCCACCTTTATACTGTTTCAATGTATATCATATCTCATGCCCCACATACCCATTGAAAGTGTACTGTTCGACACGTCGTTTTTGTTGAACGACTCACCTGACGTGGATAAAATCATCAAGATACTGCACAGGGGCCGGGTGTCATGTTATATTGCCCGCACGATCCAGAGTGAAATGGATGACCTGTATTATGTGGGTAGGATATCCAAACAAAAATACACCAAGGGTCTTGCCAGGTGTAGAAAAGCAAGGGCCAGTCTTTTGGACAGCGACCGTAACTTTCTGCAAGGTAGCATGACCCGGGAGTGCACGGTGTCCATGACGCAGGAACACGGCACAGCACCCAAGGATGTGCACAATGATTGCAGTATACTCACTTCCAGTCTCTATAATTACATAGACCTGATATTATCAGAGGATTTCCATTTCACATCAAAGCATACTGACAAGGTAGTCGATTCAGTAATTGATATGACCTGTGAAAGGTTCGATAAATTATGTGGTGGTGACATCATACTTTTGAATAAGAACGGTTTCCTGGCTGCCTACCAAAACGGACAGGTCGATCTTGATGTGGTGGAAGCCATGAAACAGGATGTGAGGAAGAACTCGAAGGTGTTGAAACGGGGCAATAAATAATCTGCATTCATTTGGAAACTCAATATATCGATACCACAATAACACGACAACACCACAGGGACGAGCAGGCGTCGGTGACAGGCAAATCCGAAAGGAGTTATAATGATCGTACTTAAAACCGTGATTATACCAACTATACTTATTTTATGGTTTTTATTGCTCAACTAAATGTCCGTTATTTGGGGTGCACTCCAAATACCCCGGATTTCGCTATCGGCTTGTCAAATATCTGCGCTTTAGTCCATCCGTGTGTTTAGTTGAAATATAAAACAATCAGTCAGGTTACAACAAATTGAATTTCATAATATTGTTCCCCTATTTTGGTGAATTGATATTCAATATATCCACTTTTATAAACTTTTAACTCATCGTTTATTTCCCAAATAACATATTCAGGACTGTTAGCTTTCTTATTTATGAACCAGCTATCATATAAGCTATTTTTCTCCCTTGTAATGATTGAATACTTTTCAGACAATGGAAATCCATTAGATTCGAACGTGTTCATTAATTCAGCATCGATAATGTTATCATTTAAATTATTTTCAAATTTCATGTCAATACTAAACAAATATTCGGCATGCTTCATGCTAAAAAAATCAGATAACCTTTCGAATTCATCTGAACTTAATGTACGTCCCTCACCACTTATTGATCTTATAAGTTCAGGATATTCTTTTAACTCATCATCAGTTATTTCAAAGTATGTACCGTTGTCAATATCCTCGATTTCTTTAATTTCTATTTCTGCGTTATACTCACCAGTACAGCCAGAAATAGATACGATACAAATTATTGAAATAGAAATTTTCAATAATTTCGTCATTTTTAATTTGTCATCCAATTTATTCATCTCCTTAATTTCAATTGATTTATATTAAGCAACTATTTTTCAAACTTCTTTTCTCACGATTCCATTGTCATTATGACTCATTGCCGACCACCCAAAACAGCAAGCTTATAACCGCTACTACTGCACCAAAACCCGGAATATCCGGAGTCTGTACCGGTTCGCCATCAGTTGGTGCAATCCCACCCTCAGGTTCAGCAGGAACCCCGCCAAGCTTTATCAGCCAGAAATCGGTACCCTGTTCACTGAACGTATCCTTATCCCCTGCCACAACCAGGTCGCCGTCAGGAGCCAGCAGGACAGACCTTGCCACATCACCTTGACCGGTGCCGCCTAGGGTCATCTCCCACTGCACATATCCGTCAGGGTCAGTACTGACCAGCCACATATCATAGAACCCATAACTCACCGACCCGGTCTTACCTGCGATTATATAACCGCCATCAGGGCTTTGCAGGATAGAATAAGGGGTGTTATCCTCATTAGGTCCAACAATCGTCCTTTTCCACATCTCCACTCCTTCAGTATCTGTCTTTACCAGCCAGCAATCATTCGAATGCGGTGAACGTGTAACACCTGCCATGATAAAGCCGCCATCAGAGGTCTGTTGGACAGAATATGCCCTGTCATTATAATAACCTCCGAATGTCCTGTTCCAGAGCTCTATTCCATTATGGTCAGTTTTCACAAGCCAAAAATCGGATGAACCGTTTCCAAATGAACGAGTATCTCCACCGAGGATGTAACCACCATCAAAAGTCTGCTGTAAAGAGTACAGCTGATCTCTGCTTTCCCCTCCAAATGTCCTATTCCACTGTTCGGTTCCTTCAGCATCGGTTTTCACCAGCCAGACATCATCGGGACAGGTCCAGTTATTGCAGGCACTGGAGCTTCCTGCAATTAAATAACCGCCATCAGAAGTCTCCAGGACAAATTTGACACGGTCACTACTGAATGTCCCTTTTTCAAATGTCCTCTTCCATTGTTCGATTCCTTCAGCATCAGTTTTCACCAGCCAGAAATCGTTGCCTGCAATGATATAACCGCCATCAGATGTCTGTATGGCAGATTCCGCTTTATCAAATTCATCACCCCCAAAGGTCCGGTTCCACTGTTCTACTCCTTCAGCATCAGTTTTCACCAACCAGAAATCGCCACCTGTCGTGCCTGCAAGTATGTAACCGCCGTCGGATGTATGCGCCAATGAGTATGCATTGTCATCACCCTGCACTCCAAAAGTCCTGTCCCATCTCATAATGGGGGGTGCCGATCGCTGGACTATAATTTCTCTGGTGATTGAACTCACATTATCATTACTGCCTGTCACTGTCAAACCCACACTGTAATTGCCGCCCTCATCATAGGAATGCATAACTGTCCTTTGAGTTGTGTTCACGTAACTCCCGTCCCCCATATCCCACTGGTAATAGGTTATGTTCCCATACGGGTGGTGGCTTGCAGATGCATCAAAAGTTATGGTCTGGTTTGCGCCCGGATTTCCAGGGTCATATGTGAATTGTGCCGTAAGTGCCGGTCGTTCTGCCATTAACTTTACCAACCGGAGTTTTGAGTCCTCAGTCCCTACAAGTATATATCCACCATCCCCTGTCTGCAAAACAGAGTCAATTCTATCCCATTCCATTCTTATGTCCCACTGCTCGATTCCATTTGAATCGGTTTTTATTATGTGTGGGTCATATAAATCACCCGTAATGATGTATCCGCCATCAGATGTCTGCTGGAAAGAGTCCAGTCCATGGCCTTCAAATGTCCGGTCCCATTGCACATTTCCGTCTTCATCGGTTTTTATAAGCCAATAGTCATCATCAAATGAAAACGTCCCTCCACCGAGAATATAACCGCCGTCTGGACTTAGCTGGACAGAGGGATTGAATTCCGCGCCTACTCCTCCAAAAGTCCTGTACCATTGCTCGGTTCCATTTGAATCAGTTTTCACCAGTAAAAAATCACCGTGGCTGTTACCGAACATAGTAATTCCTGCAATGATATAGCCGCCATCACGGGTTTGCTGTATAGAGTCTGCCCAACCTAGGAAGGTGTTATTCCACTGTACTTCTCCCTTTGTGTCGGTTTTCACCAACCAATAATCATAGGGACATTCCCATGTCTTACAGGCACTGGTGCTTCCTGCAATGACATAACCGCCTGAGACCTGCCTAACTGAGTATGCTTTATCCCGCCCGATTCCTCCGAAGGTGTTATTCCATTGCATATTCCCATTCGAATCGACTTTCACAAACCAGATATCAGAAAAACTTGCGTACGAATCCGTATCTCCTATGAGAATATAGCCCCCATCTGCGGTCTGCTGGACAAACTTCACTTCCTCATCAACGGTTCCCCCCAGGGTCAGGTTCCACTGCTCTATTCCTTCAGTATTGATCTTTATCAACCAGACATCATCGGGACAGTTATCCATGCAGGTACTGGTGCTCCCTGCAATTAAGTAACCGCCATCCGAGGTCTGTAGGATATATTTGACACGGTTATCACTGAATGTCCCGCTAAATGTTCTATTCCATTGCTCTGACCCCGTTGGACCGGTCTTTAACACAAAGGCTGCATTTGATCTCGTATTTCCGGCAATTATGTAACCGGAGTCTGCTGTCTGCTGTAAACTCTCAACACTGGTTATGCCGCTTATTTCATAGGTCCGGTTCCATTCCTCAGCAGGTGGAGAAGCCATTGCATATCCTGTGCCTG
>JAUWRA010000183.1 GCA_030610815.1 Methanosarcinales archaeon | reverse complement strand
CAGGCACAGGATATGCAATGGCTTCTCCACCTGCTGAGGAATGGAACCGGACCTATGAAATAAGCGGCATAACCAGTGTTGAGAGTTTACAGCAGACAGCAGACTCCGGTTACATAATTGCCGGAAATACGAGATCAAATGTAGGGAGGAACTCTGATATCAATTTGTTAAAGATCGGTCCAACAGGATCAGAGCAATGGAATAGAACATTTGGAGGGACATTCAGTGATGTCCGTGTCAAATCTGTCCTGCAGACCCTGGATGGTGGTTATTTAATTGCAGGAAGTACTAGTGCCTGCAGGGATAACTGTACCGATGATGTCTGGCTGATAAAGGTGAATCCGCAGGGGCAGGAACAGTGGAACCTGACCCTTGGAGGAACCGGTGATGAGGAAATGGAGTTTGTCCGGCAGACCGCTGATGGAGGTTATGTTCTTATAGGAAATACGGATTCGTACGGTGCAGGTTCTTTAGATATCTGGTTTGTGAAAGTCGACTCGAACGGGAATATGCAATTGAATAACACCTTCGGAGGAATCGGACGGGAAAAAACATACTCAGTCAGCCAGGTCGCAGGCGGCTATATCATTACAGGATATACAGAATCATACGGTGCCGGAAACTATGACTTCTGGCTGGTAAAAACCGACACAAAGGGAGAAGAACAGTGGAATAACACCTTTGGAGGAGATCGAAATGATTGGATCGAATCCATACAACAGACCCGTGATGGCGGCTATATACTTGCAGGAGTGACATTATCGTTCTGGTTAGGTGTCAACCACAGTGAATTTTTGATGGTGAAAACAGATTCAAACGGAAATGAGCAATGGTACAGGACTTTTGGAGGAGTAAGCCATGAATCCAATCCCTTTGTCAGGCTAAGTCCAGATGGTGGTTATATTCTAGGTGGAGGGACGTTTTCATTTGATGATGCTGATTACTGGCTCATAAAAACCGATGCAGACGGAAATATGCAATGGGACCGGACATTTGAGGGCCGACTTGACTCTTTTCTACAGACACTTGATGGCGGATACATCATTAAGGGTGATTTATATAACCCATCCATAATAAAAATCGATTCAAATGGAACCGAGCAATGGGACATAAGAATGAAATGTAATGAATTGAACTCTGTTTTGCAGACAAGTGATGGCGGTTACATACTTGCAGGGATTTATAACTCAAAACTCCTGCTTGTAAAGTTAATGGCAGAAGTATCCGTACTCACGGCAAAATTCACATTTGAGCCCGGAAATCCCGTTGCAAACCAGTCCATAACTTTTGATGCATCTGCGAGCCGTGACCCGTATGGGAACATAACCTATTACCAGTGGGATATGGGGGACGGGAGTTACGTGAACACAACTCAAAGGACAGTTACGCATTCTTATGATGAGGGTGGCAATTATAGCGTGGTTTTAACAGTGACAGATGATGAAGGCGAGATGGATTCAATCACCTGGGAAATCACAGTCCAACAATCGGCACCTCTTGATGAGAGATGGGATCAGACCTTTGGGGGGGCCGGTGATGATAGGGTATACTCGTTGGAAAATACATCTGAAGATGGGGATGCACTAACTTATGGCGAACCGGTGCGAACTCCAGATGTGCCTGGGTTTGGTGCGGTGGTGGCGGCATTGGGTTTATTGGTGTGGGCGGGTTTGGTTGGGAGGCGTCGGCAGTGATGTGATTGTTGTTGTTTATGACCATACCCGTAATTATTGTAACCGGGTTGTTGTTACTTGCTTATGGAGTTTTACAAAATAGAAAGGCGGAATGACTGGATTAATTGTTAGGAGGAATACAAATATGAACCAAAAAATAATGAGCATATTCATAATAGGATCGTTCCTGTTGGCTTTTGGAGCAACCAGCGGCTGTATTGAAATTCCATATGGTGCTTCTTACTCATGTGATTCCCTTAATTTGGGAAAAATTGACCTGGATGACATTATCAAAAGAGCAAATAATGCAGGATATTCTGTTGAACATAAGGTTACCTATTCAGGTGGCCTACAACCGGAATTTCCTATTAAAGGATTGAATGAAAAGATTGGAAATGACTATAAGATAGCTACTGTGCATTATTTCTACAATGATATCGGGCTGGTATTATCACTCAATGAAGTGCCGCAAAGGGAAAACTCTGCCACATTAACATTTCGCGGTTCGAATGATATTCCACTGGGCCAAGAAGTTCCTGACGATTGGGTCACTGAGATGCTTATGATTTCTTTTGACATGAACAGGCAGGATGCAGGGAACTATGTGGCATCATTGAAAAACGATCTGAAATTGGAAAACGGACAAACTAATGAGCCAGTAATGGTCTGGATAGAAAATGGCGACACAATAGAGTCAAAATTCGGCAATGCCAAAGTCTGGATAAGTGAAAAATCGGATATTAACTCAATATATGATTACCTTGAAGATGGAAGTACAAATTCCAGCCTGTATTTCAACTATCCCGGGTCTTGTAGTGAGGATTTCTTCAATGGTGATGAAAAGATAGGTTCTATTGATTATATTCTGCCATTGATTACTGTTACCAGAATCAATGGAAATCATACCTATCGTCTCAACATAGATGATAACGGGACTGTTAGCATTACTGTTAAACTCAAGGAAATAGAAAAAGAAATTCCAGAGAGTGAATATAAGGCAGTTTTAAAAGAGATGTTCGTTAATCTTGGATTTAACCCGGAACAGGTTGATGATTTCGAATTCAATTATGATCCGTATCATTAAGGGATTTTAATTGTAAAATCTAATAAGAACACAGATCATGGCAGTAGGAAAAACCAATCATATCTGGTCAATGGAGGAAATTTTGACGTTTCCTTATTTCAAAACGTCAGTAAATTAGCAAGTCCATCTCATCATTATTGTTTATGCTAAAATTCCAGCCCTACGCGAAACATTTTCTATATAATCTAAAGAATTGTTTGGTTTAGCATTATGAACTACTTTAGTTAATTCTAAATCAGAAATCCCAAAATTCTCTTTCAGGTAACAAGCAGTTGCTATTAAAGATAATTCGATTGCATTGAAAATTCCAAACCGTTTAACAAGTCCATCTATAGCTTGCTTCTCTTTCTCATTCAAAAGCGATTCAAAATGTTTTAATTTTTCAGTAGGATATATAAAATATCCCTTATCTTCTACCCATTTAATATCTACAATACCAGTACTTTCAGCAAAATTCAGTTCTCCACTTACCCCTGATGAATAAGAACCATAATGATACATTGAATAATTAAATTTTACAATCCCTTGGTATTGACCCTTTAATTTACTGATGTTTTAAATACTATTAAAACAATATAATCATCGGTGATTAATATGGGAACACGTGGTCCAAAATCAAAATTCACCGATATTGCCTGTCCTAATGTTTTATGTCCAGACTATGGAATGACTGAGATGAGAAATATCGCTGGAAATGGAACATACGAAACACAAAATGAAAAAGTC
>JAUWRA010000069.1 GCA_030610815.1 Methanosarcinales archaeon | reverse complement strand
TTCTGCTCCAGACGCCCGATAGAATCCCTGGTTTTTGATATATGCTGCTTGAATTTCTCAAAGGCCAACTGAGGCGGTTCACCTGCAAATTCAGCAGGAATGATAGAGAAGAACTGCTTATTGTTATCTGAAATGTCATCTTCCATTTCCTTTATTTTAGCAGAGATATCAAGTATCTTTTGACCGATGCCTTCGATCTGGTCACTCAACGCATCAATACGGGTGTTGCTGGCCTCGATCTGCTGCCCTGCCAGTTTCAGTTCACCTTCGGTAGAATCTATTTGTTTTAACAGGGATTCTATTTTATCCATCTGCTTATCGCATGCAGTAACCTTCTTTTTTGACAGACTTGAGAGTTTCCTGAAAGCAGATTCAAGCTCATGCTTTGCAGTTTCCAGTCCTGCTTCGGCACTTTGCACATTCTCCCGTGCCCCGTCTATGGAACCTTCCCTGTCCGGTTCGTGCTTACCGGCATTGGGATGCTCAGTTGAACCGCAAACAGGGCACGGTTCGCCTGCTGTAAGGTGCTCCCTGCGCAGGATAAGTGCCTGGTTGGCGGCAGCTACGGCCTTCTCCTCGGCCAGGCAGCGTTTGACCTTTTCCTCAGCAGTCATTACCTGCTGGTCCAGGAGTTCTGTCCTGTGCTTGAATTCATGCAGGTTCTCATTGAAATCCTGCACCGGTGCGGTCAATATAGTATCATCAAATATCCTGTTTAATTGTTCATAGGACTCAAGGAACCTGCTGCCTGCATCCCTTACCTCACCCCATGCCGACCCTAATGTGCGCCAGTAGGAGCCGTCACCCTCTTCTGTTGGCGGTTGCAGTGCCTGCCTGGCAGCTTCCAGGCGGGACATGATATCATTTTTCCTGGTTTCAATGACCTTCCCCTCATCAACGATCCCTTCCATCTCTTTTGTCTTTGCCTGATGTTCGTTCTTTTCTCTGACCAGAGCTTCCTGTTTTTCCCCTAATGTCCGTTCCTTTTCGGTAAGAGAAGCTGCAGTTTGTGATGCCCGTGCCAGCAGGTCATCCGCATTTTCAGGCAGGGGATTGTATTCAAGGAACTCCCTGTCACCCTTAAGCTCCTCTTCCAGGGCCGTGATCTCTTTGTTCTTCTGCTGTATCTGGCTGTCAAGTTTGTCCAGTTTTACTTTAAGGTCATCCGCTTCCTTCTGTTTTATATCTGCTTCACCGAGCTGCTCCCTGCCGCGGGTTTCCAGGACAGCGGCATTATTATATGCATTTTCTTTCTGTTCAGCGTCTTTTCTGGCAGTTTCAAAATCCTGGTTGGCCGCATCATATTTGGCTTTCGCTTCATCGAATCGTTTTTGTCCTGCTTCTTTTTCCTGTATACTCTCTTCCAGTGCAGTCTCCAGTTTTTCCACCCGCTCCTTTTCAGTATGATACGATCCCATCTCCGAGCGGATGTCTGATGCCTTTTGCGCCCGCTCGATCTCAGCCTTGAGGCTCTCCATATCGTCCTTCACTGACAGCAGTTCCTGCTGTTTGTTCCTGGCCTCACCCAGTTTATTATGGGCATCCACCCGCCGCTGCTCCTCTTCTTTTTCTTTTTCCAGGGCGGTCCTGGGTTCGTTAAGACTGAGCAGTTCAGCTTCAAGCCGGGCCAGTTCTTTTTCTGCCGTACCGATCTCTTCAGCAGATACCTGCGGGATGGATTCCAGGCCGGCCCCTGCAATATCGTATTCACCTGTTACCTTCCTGACCTGCTGGTTCAGGTTCTCCTTCAGCACTTCGAACTCCCCCATGCCCGTGGTGGCTTCAAGTATCTGTCTCCTCTCATCGGCACTGGCCTTTAAGAATGCTGCAAAATCGCCCTGTGCCAGCAGGATAGAGCGCCTGAAAGCATTAAAATCCATGCCCAGTATACTTGTAACTGCGTCCTCGACAGACATATCTGCCATGTCACTACCGCTTTTTCCCTTCCGCCTGCTGGTAATAAGTTCCCCTGTATCTGCACGGAGCAATTTTACTTCGGGTTTGACATCACCTTTTTTGCTTCGCCTGGCCCGCCACTCAGCCAGGTACTGCGTGTCGTTGGCCTGGAACACCACCTCGGAAAAACCTTCTCTGGTTCCCTGGCTTAATAGATTGACCGGATTGCTGCTGCCGGTCCCATCCAGCCGGGGTGTCCGGTTATACAGTGCCACTGATATGGCATCCAGCAGGGTTGTCTTACCCGAACCGGTTGGGCCTGTTATGGCGAACAGGGAAGCATCAGACAACGGTTCTTTGGTAAAGTCCAGGTGAAGCTCATCTTTGAAACTGTTGATATTCTTCAGGCGCAGCGACAGGAGTTTCAAGGCTCTATCTCCTGCTCCCGACCTATATCCAGCAATTCATTAAAAGTGGTAAGCAATTCGTCCAGTTCAGTATCAGGCCCGCTTTCGCCGAATTTGTATTTGTAGAAGTCCTGGAATATTTCCACAGGGGTTCTGGTCTTAATATCCTCTGTGGATAAAATTTCACCACCAGCACTGGGCAGTACTGACTCTACTACAAGCACTTTGCCGCCCTTTTGGGCGAATGCCTGGCGTATTTCATCTCCCACGCCAACGGCAGGGCCGTCCAGGAGTACTTTCGCCTCAAGGAATTTGTCTTTCCAGTCCCCGAAATTGGCCTGCGCTATCAGGTCGTCAGGAGTACCCTCCAGTTTTACCAGTTCCCTGAACACGGGTACAGTAACCTTTTCGATATTACACGCAACGTCAGTGCCGAGGTCGACCAGTAACACTTTCTTGTCGTATTCGGCCTCCTTGAAGCTGAGGGCCAGGGGCGAACCCGGATACATTACCGGACAGCCGTCCCCCTTGATCTGCTGGTAACTGTGCAGGTGCCCCAGTGCAATATAATCCACATCACCGGGAAGGTCATCGGTCCTGACCGGCGCAATGCCGCCTATCTGCACCAGCCGCTCCGAGTCTCCGGAGGTGCCGCCCTGGATAAAGTAGTGTCCCATAAACACTTTAATATCGGCATCCATTGCCGACAAGCATTCATCATATATCCTTTTCATAGCCTCCCGGTATCTCAGCGAGCGTTCTATTTCTGCTTCCAGCGGGATATGGGGCAGGATATCGCTTTCGTTCAGGTAGGGCACGGCGGCAAAGGCAGCAGTTTGGCCATTTGCGTCCAGGTGCACCACGCAATCTTTCGCGGTTTCGTGGATGCCGCCCACGACATGCATGCGGGCCATCTTCAGGAATTGCCCTGGTGCGGCCAGCCTCACTGCTGAATCGTGGTTGCCTGCGATAATGACCGCATGGGTGTGGGTCTTCCCGTAAAGGTCGAACAGGAACCGGTAGTACATGTCAGTGGCACGGGCAGGGGGCATTGATGAATCAAAGACATCCCCTGCAACCAGGAGGACGTCCACGTCCCTGTCAATTATGGTTTCCAGCAGCCAGTCCAGGAACCGGGCATGTTCATCCAGTCTGTCCTCTCCGTAGATCTTTTTCCCTATATGCCAATCAGAAGTGTGAAGTATGCGCATGGAACCAATGGAGTATGGACGGGATTGATTAAAAATTTGGTGATTGACTCCTGACCACAGGTAAGTTACAGGTCAATAAAAAAAAGCAGTAGGGGTTCTGACCCCTAAAATATTATGCTACAATTTCTACGGTTAGTGAATTTACAGGACAGTTCCTGGTGCATATGCCACATGCCTTGCACAGGTCATAGTTTATAGCAGCCTGCCCATTGTTCACAGTAATTGCCCTGGGCTCGGCATCCACATCAAAGTTTATGTCCTTCTCTTGTTTAATGTTGGTAGGACATACCGTTACACAGATTCCGCAGCCAATACAATCCGCTTCTGCAAGTACAAGTATTTTATCTTCTTTTGCCATTTAATTTCCCTCAATGATATGATTATACTTTGTTATTGTTTGCTATAATAAGAACGTTTCGAAATATATTCAGTGATGTTCCTGTGTCCCCGGTGACCTCTGTGGCTGTGATCTATAGTTCTGGATCAATATATGCGGATTATACATGCGGAGTAGTATATAATCTATAAGATTATATACAGTAACAAATCAGGGGCTTAAAGCATGACAAATTACTTTCTATGGATGTCACTGGTATTCTTCCTACTTGCATCCATACTTCCATCACAAAATAAACAGTACCGGATGCCCATTGGCGGCATAGGCTGGATATTTTTTGCCATATACTGGGCACTGCAACCGCTATATTACATCAAGGAAGGGGACCTCTCAATGATACTGTTGACCCTGGTCGTGGCATTCATTTGCATTATCATAGCTCACCTGATGTTCGGTACATATCTGAATTCAAGAAAAGGCATACAAAACGATAACCCCACTGACAGGCAAAAGACCCTTACAGCCGTAACTACTATCACAGCAGTGGGATGCCTCTTCTATTTCCCTTTCGCCGAAATTGAATCGCTGAACCATTTACTGATATCAATAGTGACCTCCCAGACCTTCTGGTTTGCACAGATAGCAGGATTCCCTGTAGAAAGGCTTGACTGGAACATAATAATCCTTGAAGGATACAAGGTAGAGATCATACTGGCGTGTACAGCCATCGAAAGCATAGCCCTGTTCTTTGGGATCATACTTGGCATAAAAGCAGAGAAAAAACGGATTTTCATGGCACTGATGGCTTCGATCCCGGTGATATACATACTCAACCTCATAAGGAATGCATTTGTGATAGGAGCATATGGCTACAACTGGTTCGGGACCGGACCCCTGACAGTAAATATCCTGGGCAATGAATTTTTCCTGCATGATTCTGCCAGTTTCTATTTAGGGCATCACATTATTGCAAAAGGTGGTTCAGGGATCGCCTTGTTCTTTATCGCTTATGCAGTCCTGAAACTGCTGCCTGAACTCCTGGAACTTATTGACAGTCTCTGGCAGCTGATAAGAGAGGACTTAAGGCTGATCAGGAGGGGTTAATCATTCTGGCCCGAAATACCGAAACCCTGGTCAGGGGCCTATTCGCAGTTGCAGTGACACTGGCAGTAGCTGCTTATTTATTGAATTCGTCACTACTGGCAATGGAGGCCGCACTTGTTTTTATACTGGATTTTTTTTTCATCTGGTTCTTCAGGGACCCTGAACGTACAGCAGAAGGACCCAAGGATGTAATTTTATCACCTGCCGACGGTAAAGTTGTGGATATCAGGGGTAACACGGCATGTATCTTCATGAACATATACAATGTGCATGTCAACAGGGCCCCTGTCAGTGGAAAGATCGTGAAGATGAAACATAAGGATGGTGGATACCTGCCTGCTTTTTTCAAGGATTCGCACAGGAATGAACGCAACCTGATCTGCATTGAGTCGGATTACGGACTGGTCAGGATAGTGCAGATAGCGGGTACTGTGACCCGCAGGATCGACACGTACTTTAATGTGGGGGATCGTGTGGTCAGGGGTGAGCGTATCGGTATGATACGGTTCGGAAGCCGGGTGGATATCACACCCCCGGAAGGATATACGTTGATTGTCAATAAAGGTGACAGGGTAAAAGCTGCCGTATCTGCCATAGCAATAAGAAATACGACTGTTCAAAACGATTCCGGCCATTATGCAGGTGGATGAAATGACTGAAAGCATTTACCGATTGATCAAACTGCCTGACCTTGTGACACTTATCAACACACTTCTGGGTTTTACTGCCGTGTTGATGATGGTGCAGTCCCCTTCAAACGCCTACCACGCCTCAATCCTGATCGTACTGGCGGTTATTGCGGACGGTTTGGACGGTGCTATTGCAAGGTCCATGGAATATGGTGTGCTTGGGGAAAATCTCGATTCTCTTGCTGATGTGATCTCGTTCGGACTGGCACCTGCGGTTATCGCATATGCCATTCTGGCACCCCAGTACCACAATCTGATATGTGTGGTCAGCGGGGCTTTCCTTGCATGCGGCATCCTGAGACTGGCCCGTTTCAATGCTATCAGTGCAGTAGACGGATTTGTGGGTCTTCCTATCACTTTTCCCGGCCTGGCTGTGGTACTGTATGTGCTGGTGTTCTATAATTGGGGGTGGCAGTTCTTTTCTTATGGCCTGCTGGCTGCAATGTCAATATTAGCAATACTTATGATCAGCAGGGTGCATTATCCAAAGATCAGGAATATGAAATATCTTGGATTGATAGCTGTCCTGATGATAATTGTGGTACTGTTGTTTTATCTTGGCAATACTGCCGGGGTCAGGGTGGCGGCAGGGGCAAGCCTGGTAGTTATCGGATCGTACCTTCTAAGTCCCTTGTTTAAAGTGGGAAGGTAAAGTCGCTTTTTGACAGCTTTGATCATTGTTGATCACTTGATAGCTTTCAATATGTCTGCATACAGTTCTGTTGAGCACCGCCAGCCTTTATGTATCATTTCATTCAGGGCATCAAGGGTTTCTTCTTTTGTCACCAGCCCAATTTTCATCATTTTAAGAAGTAAATAGATCGTTCCATGATGCTCTATTCCTTCGATCTCTGCCATTCCCCTGGCTTCATCATCATCCAGCAGGGCAATCCCCTCCAATTCATAAGCCAGAGCAAGCACCTCGGCATCGTCTTTATGGATTTTGGGATTTTCTTTCAAGTGGCTTAAGTATTGGTTATCGGCAGGTGCCCTGATTTTGATTATTCCGGTCTTGATCACGTTTTCAATGAGGAATACCTCTGGCTGTCCGCTCTTTTTTCCCACCACCACAACTTCTTCATAGACTGATCCTGGTGTGTATTTCTCTTCAGGAAAATGCGCTATTTTTTGAATTAAGTTTATTTTCCCAAGATAGATCAAGGGTGTGGCATCAAAAATAAGCGGTTTCATTCTAACGCCTTTTTAATGTCTTCAGCTATGTATTTTTCAGACTTGATCCAGACTATCCCTTTTTCCCGAACAATATCAGCAAGGTCCCATACCGAGATTCCTGACATTTGTGCAGCTTTTAAGAAGGTTACTTTTCCTTCTTCAAGATACTTAAGCGTCTGTTGTTCCTTCCAATGCTGCAGTCCTTCAGCTAACAGTTTTCTTATTGAAGCTGATTTTTCAAGAGATTCTTCCTTCATAAAAGTCTCAAGTTCTTTAAAAACGTCTTCGGGAATCCTTGCTGAAATGCTTATTTCTGTCATGTATAATATGTATGCATTGTATACTTAATATAGTTATCTTTAAGACTTATACCGGCGGTCAAACAATTGCTGTCAGTGATGATAATCCCTATTAATTTTCGATTTAAAGCCTGAATAGGCCTTCTTTCATTCGAACATTTTAATTATCGGACGGCCCCCTATGAGCTTGAACATGAATCTATCATCACGAATCATGGACTTCGCCAACGCTCAAGTTCAAGACATCCAGGTTTATACTCATGATGTATCTTCTCTAAAGATATAGAAAATTAATTTATCGAATAATTTACTGGAAGATCGCAGTCAATATTTTTATTACCAGATACGATGTAACGATCATCACAATTAAAAACAGTGCAAAAAAAAGAAGGTTCATGTAAACAACATCATTACTTGAGCCTGCTTTTACAATGTGTCCATCGGCACAGCCGGTTGAACTACAATTGCCACAGCCTGTGCTGCAACTTGAATCATCAACAGATTGTTCGTCCATCAATGGTATCGTTTTCATATCACTCGACATGTTCACTTCTACTTCCTTTAACTATATGTATGGTGTTTCCCTGATATATGTGATTGTTTTTAGTGGTTTTATCGTATCCGCTCCAAATCCAAGAGGCTGCCTAACAACAATACTGATAATAATTCTTAGACAGCCTCTATACCTGTTGAAATTTGTGAAAAATGAGCCAGGTAGAAACTATAAAAAGCTTTTTAATTCATTATAAACGATATCTACTTTGTTCCACCATTATAAAAATACATCCTGTAAGAGGAATAAATATTGGCCACCGAAAAAATCACGCTCTCCCAACTCGAAAACTTCCTGTTTAAGTCCGCTGATATTCTGCGTGGTAAGATGGATGCCTCCGAGTTCAAGGAATTCATTTTCGGGATGCTCTTTATAAAGCGTCTGTCAGATGAGTTCGACCGCAAGCGCGAGCAACTGCGCAAGAAAGATTTCGCGCACCTTAAAGGTCAGCCGAATCTCATTAAGGAACTGCTGGAAGATAAAACATCCTATGGTGAGACCTTCTTCGTTCCTGTTCGGGCTCGCTGGCATGAGTCATGGACCGACGAGAACGGAGACCTGGTTCCGGCGCTGAAGGATCTGAAGCATGATATCGGTAACATGCTCAATAAGGCCATTGCTGCTGTCGAGGAGGAAAACGATGTCCTTGCCGGGGTGCTCAAAAACAACATCGATTTTAACGCCGTCAAAGGCAAGACCAAGATCCCTGACCAGAAGTGGAAGGACCTGCTAGACCACTTCAACCAGCCCCGGTTCGTGCTGGTCAACGACAATTTCGAGTTTCCTGACCTGCTGGGTGCGGCCTACGAATACCTGATCAAGTACTTTGCCGACAGCGCTGGCAAAAAAGGCGGCGAGTTCTACACCCCCACCGAAGTGGTGCGCCTCCTGGTGCAGATCACCAAGCCGGAGGCGGGCAACGAGATATATGACCCCACCGCCGGTTCAGGTGGTTTCCTGATTCAATCACATCAATACGTGGAAGAGCAGGGGCAGGACCCTAATGATCTCGCCCTCTACGGCCAGGACTCCAACGGCACCGTCTGGTCGATCTGCAATATGAACATGATCCTCCACAACATCACCCGCTTTACCATCGAAAACGGCGACACCCTGGAAGACCCTCAGATCCTGGAAAACGGCCAGGTGCGCAAGTTCGACCGCGTGCTGGCCAATCCACCTTTCTCACAGAACTACAGCCGTGCAAATTTAAAATTCCCCAGCCGCTTCCGCGAATGGTGTCCTGAGACAGGCAAGAAGGCTGACCTGATGTTTGTGCAGCATATGCTTGCCAGCCTAAAGCCCGACGGCCACATGGCCACCATCATGCCGCACGGCGTGCTGTTTCGCGGCGGTAAGGAGAAGCTTATCCGCGAGATCTTTATCATTGACGATGTTATTGAGGCTATCATCAGCTTGCCGCCCGGGCTCTTTTACGGTACCGGCATCCCCGCATGCGTAATCGTGGCAAACAAGAACAAGCCGGATTCACTGAAGGACAAGGTGCTGTTCATCAACGCTGACCGCGAATACGCCGAAGGGAAGGCCCAGAACAAACTGCGCCCCGAAGACATCGAAAAGATGGACTTCGTCTTCACCCACAAGCGGGAGATTTCCAAATACAGCCGTCTTGTGGACAAGGCCGAGATCGTGGAGACCCACGACTACAACCTCAACATCCGCCGCTATGTGGACAATACTCCCGAGCCGGAGCCTGAGGATGTGCAGGCTCACCTGATCGGCGGCATCCCGGAGACTGAGGTCAGCGCCCGAGGTGCAGATTTTGCCCGCTTCGGAATAAAGTCCGACACGCTGTTCCAGCCCAGGCGCCCTGGTTACTTTACATTCCATACAGCGATCGAGGCAAAGCCCGCCATTAAGTCTACCCTGGAAGCTGGGTAGTGTACTACTTTATGTCTGATAATGTGGTTTTAAAAAATCTACCCAATTCAAAGGAGTATTTTGAATATCTTCTTTCATTGATGGAGTCGTTTTATTTTTATCCTGCTTCATGAAGTTCCTATGTACTTGGAACAGCTCATACATCATATCGACTCAATCGATCTTTTTTGCAAACGATTTCGTTTTCCTCACCAAAATGCTTTGAGAACCTCTTGCAATTCCATTCATATTCTCAATTTGAGACGTCTGGATATCATTAATATTACCTTCGCCCACAATCCATTGACGATTAATTTTGACCAATTTGCCACCACTTTTTGTTTTAATCATTTGTCCATAATGATAACATGCAGGATCATATATTTTCTCCAACCCTTTGGAATACTGATCATTCCCATCACTATAGAATTCAATTGGATTGATTGAGGTTGGTTGCTCCATTCCATTCATTACACGCTTCAGAAAAGTGTCACATGTATCCTGATTTCTTTTTCCTACTGCAAAACCCACTATGAACTTTGTATCTCGTTTGATTCCTGCGTAAATCCATGCATCGCCTTCGAAATCTGTGTTTTTTGTTCCTCCGTCCACATTTTTTTGTTTTTTTTTACGAAAGTCCACATTTCATCAAGTTCAACCGCCCCCACCTTTGCTTTACCTGCCATCAATGCGTTGAACTCAGATGCATGAAGTACTATGTCGCCTATAACTTTTGAGATTGTTACAAGAGTTAAACCAGTTACACGAGATATGGCTCGATTACCCATCTTTTCAACTAGAAGTTTGCCAATTAATATTAGCTTTTCTTCTGAAATATGTCGGCGGTACATCGGAGTGTTGGAAGTCTCAACAAAAATTGTTTTGCAATGCATGCATTCGAATCGTTGATGTCCTGCAGAATTCTTGCCTTGTTTTCGAATATCTTTACCTTCCGCACTTAAATAATACTTGCAGTCTGGATTTGGACATATAGCGTTACTTTGGGTCCTTGGACGGGACATGATATTCACCATATCCCTTTATTGTCAAAGTACTATTTATTATCTACTGTTAAGTAGTTCATTACCGGAAGCTGACCCTGCGCTCCAGCAGACCCTCACCGCACACCACGATGCGCTGGAAGCCTGGTGGGCGGTGGCCCGTGATGACTTTGCCCTGCTTCGTGACGGTAAGAAGATGCCCGAGGTGCGGCATGAGTTGCTGACCACGCTGAAAGACAAGCTCATCCCCCTGGGTGTGCTCGATGAGTTTAGGAGCGCAGGGGTGTTCGTGAACTGGTGGCAGCAGATCCGTTATGACCTCAAGACCATTATCTCCACAGGCTGGCACCACAGCCTGATTCCCGATGACTACCTGATAGCCGAGTTCTTCCAGTCTGAAGCTGATGAGATCGAAATGCTGGAGGCACAGATCAGCGAGTCACAGAGCGAGCTGGCCGAGGCTGTGGAAACTGCGCAGGAAGTGGCTGCTTATGAACCGGAAGAGGATGAAAACGTCACTGCCGCCGTCATCAAGAAAGCCCTCAAGGCAGCAATCCCCGTTTTATCTCCCACCGCATTTTTTTGATCTTACTTATTGATTTTTTTGTCTTGCATTAGGCATATAGAAAGCATAAAATGTTTAAAATATGAATCACCGAATTAATATATTTTAAATTATACAAAGGAAATCGCTGAAAATGCTATACCTACCAGTAGATAGGATTTTAAATCAAATTCATCCTTAGATCACGTTTTTTCAAAGGCACATTGCCAAATTATTCATCAAGGTGGAGGTGGATATTCAAGAATATCCAAGTGTTTCCTTTTGAATCCATAAAACAGTGCTTTAAAGATATCTTCCATCGAATCAAACTTATATGCGTAAAATAAAGCCCTCATCTGCTCCCATAGGTTTCTTTTACTTCCCAACTTCCCCCAAACTGCCTGAAATAGCTGACAGGCAAG
>JAUWRA010000114.1 GCA_030610815.1 Methanosarcinales archaeon | reverse complement strand
TTCAATAGCATGGCTGCCATGGGTTTTCCTACAACATTACTGTGCCCGACAATGACCGCATTCTTGCCTTCCACTTCAACCCCGTACTCTTCCATGGCACGGATGATACCTTTGGGGGTGCAGGGGACCAGGCCTTCGTTGCCTATAAGCAACTGCCCCATGTTCACCGGATTGAAGCCATCCGCATCCTTTTCAGGTGCAATGGCCTCCATGGCTGCCTGTGCATCCAGGTGGGGCGGCAGTGGGAGCTGGACCAGTATGGCATGGATATCGTCCCTATTGTTCAGGGAGTGTATCAATGCTATCAAATCTTCCTGGCCGGCATCGGTGGGCAGGGTATGGTCCTCTGCATGGATGCCCGCCCGTTCGCAGGCCTTATGCTTTAACCTCACATACATCCTTGAGCCCTCATCGTCGCCCACCAGTATGGTGGCCAGGCCCGGAGTTATGCCTTTTGAGCTTTTTAGTTCTGCTACCCCTAAAGCAACCTCCTGCTCTATTTTCTTTGCCAGGGCACGTCCGTCTATTAGCTTATTACCGGATTCCATTCTTACCACATACCACAATATACATCATTTATAGATAGGATATATTGGGAATTGCCCGCACAGGTCCTTCATATTCTGCTTTACTGTATTGAGTGTGGTCTCATCATCCATATGCTTAAGCACGATATCGATGTTCTCGGAAATGATCTGCATCTGGGGTTCCTTCATTCCCCTGGTGGTGATCGCAGGCGTTCCCAGCCTGATACCACTGGTTACAAATGGACTGCGGGTCTCAAAGGGTATGGTATTCTTATTTGCAATGATACCGGCCCTGCTGAGGGCTGCTTCAGCGTCCTTGCCTGTAATACCGGTTTTGGTCAGGTCAACCAGCATCAAATGGGTATCTGTACCATCCGAGACAATATTGTGTCCCATATTCATCAGGTCTGCTGCCATTTTTTTTGCATTGACCACTATCTGCGCCTGGTAATCCCTGAACTCCCGGGTCTGGGCCTCTTTGAATGCCACAGCCTTGGCCGCAATTATGTGCATGAGCGGGCCGCCCTGGATTCCGGGGAATACGCTCCTGTTAATGTCTTTTGCATATTCTTCTTTGCACATTATCATGCCGCCCCTGGGACCGCGCAGGGTCTTATGTGTGGTCGTGGTCACGAAATCAGCATGTGGGATGGGGCTCTGGTGTACGCCTGCCACTATCAGGCCTGCAATATGTGCAATGTCTGCCAGCAGGTAGGCACCCACCTCATCCGCTATATCCTTAAATGCAGTAAAGTCCAGTTCCCTGGGATATGCGCTGGCACCTGCCACTATCATCTTCGGTTTGTGTTCCTTTGCCATTAGCATCAGTTCATCGTAATCAATTGTCATGGTCTCCCGGTTCACACCATAGGGCACTATATTATACAGCTTGCCGCAAAAGTTCACAGGGCTGCCGTGGGACAGGTGACCGCCGTGGGACAGGTCCATACTCAGGATGGTGTCGCCAAGATTGAGTACTGCAAAATACACGGCCATATTGGCACCTGAACCCGAATGAGGCTGGACGTTCACATGCTCGGCACCGAACAGGTCCGCTGCCCGTTCTATTGCCAGGTCTTCTGCCACATCCATGAACTCACACCCGCCGTAGTACCGCTTGCCAGGATAGCCTTCAGCATATTTATTTGTCATTATACTGCCCTGGGCTTCCATGACCGCCCGGCTTGTATAATTCTCTGATGCTATCAGGTTGAGCTTGTATTCCTGCCGCTCAAGTTCGTTTTCCATCGCCTCTGCAATCGTAGGGTCCACTTTTGAAATATATGACATGTTATGTTATTCTCCTGACTGGGATTATTGTGATGTGTGTAATGATTAGATTTATTCAACGATCCGGACCTTATGTCCTTCAATAGTTAGCTTTCCTCTGACAAATGATCTTACTGCTTCAGGGAATATCTTGTGTTCCTGTTCCAGTATCCTGGACGCAAGGGTCTCCTGGGTATCGTCCTCAAGTACGGGGACACATTTTTGTATGATGATCGGGCCTGTATCCACACCTTCGTCAACGAAATGAACTGTACAGCCGCTCACTTTCACCCCGTGGTCAAATGCTTGCTGCTGGGCGTGCAGTCCTGGGAAGGAAGGCAGCAGTGCTGGATGGATATTGATCATCCTGCCTTTGAACGGATCTAATAAAGTAGGGCCTACTACGCGCATATAGCCTGCAAGCAGGACCAGTCCGATATCATATTCTTTAAGGAAGTGCAGTATCTTACTTTCGAATCCTGCCTTGCCAGGATAGCTGTCCGGGTCCACAAAAATAGCATCGATACCTTGGTTTTTTGCCCGCTCCATTGCATAGGCATCTTTTATATCACTGATGACCAAAGAAACAGATGCGTTAGGTATAGTATCATTTTCAATATTATCAATGATGGCCTGTAGATTTGAACCTCTGCCAGAAACCAGGACTGCAATGTTGATATGGGTGTTGTTCATACACTTAACTTCCTATTGTGAAAGCAATATAAAGGCTTTTATTATTAGGCATCTGGATAGATAACAGGAGAATCCTTAAGATTTTCTGAAGATCAGGTGTTTTTCAATCAATTTTATGTAACATTGATGAATATCAGATGAAAAAGGTGTAAATAACAATAGATGTCAATAACAATAGGTGTCAATAACAATAGGTGTAAATAACAATGTCAGATAATAATACTATCACAGGCGATATGAATATCCAGGATATCGTGTCAAAATATCCCCAGACCCTGAGTGTTTTTTTCCAGTACGGACTTGGTTGTATAGGTTGTCATGCATCTTCATATGAGAGTCTGGCCGAAGGTGTCATGATGCACGGCATAGACCTGGATGCAATACTTAAGGACCTCAACGAGCTTATAGCAAATATCGATGCAGAAAAAGAACAATAAGTTCAAGAAAATGCTCACTTCGTTCGCATTTTCTAAGCCTACTGGAAAGTATTATACTTTCCTATACATTAAAAAAGGTAACATTTTCGGGTCGTTTGGATAGATTACCGGAAATAATGCTCGATTTAACCGCATGCCAATCTTTATTATTCTTTAAAATAAAACCTCATTCAAATGAAACGCATAATCCTCATGGTCTCAGGTAAGGTGCAGCAAGCAGGATACAGGGATCGGGTGGTTGGAATAGGCAAAAACCTCGCCCTGTCTGGATATGCTGAGAACCTATCCGACGGTAGAGTAAAGATTGTGGCAGAAGGAGATGAAGAGGTGCTTGAACAACTAACTGCCGCCATCAATATCAAGAATACTCTTATCAATGTAGAGAATCTGGAATCTTCTGACTGGGAAGCTACCGGGGAATTTTCAGGCTTTTACAAACTTGTAAAGGAAGGCGAGACTGATGAGCGTCTCGATACTGCCGCTGACCTGTTAAAGGAGTTAATTGGTGCAACGAACAACGGCTTTAGTACACTAAACAATACAATGACTGCCGGGTTCAATAAATTAGCACTTGGACAGGATAAAATGCTTGATAAACAAGATTCAATGCTTGAAAAACAAGATTCAATGCTTGATAAACAGGATTCAATGCTTGAAAAACAAGATACCAGTATTAATATTCTGGAAAAGGTACACGGCGACACGTCTGAAATAAAATCTACCTTATCAAGAATAGAGGTGGGTGTGAAGGACACAAGATATAGCCTTTCATCTAATATTGAAGAAAAACATCAGAAGCTGGAAAATGAGATCGCTGAAATAAAGGCAACGCTGGTGAAGATACAGGCTTCCGCTTAGTCTGTCAGGTGTCAGGTAGAACAATTACTACCTGTATGTTCATAATTCCCTGTACACTTTCTGTAGCAGTAGCGCATCCCCTTCCAGGTTTGGGCTCTCACATATCACTATACCCTTAATGCCATACTCCTTCCAGGCCCTGACCAGCCCGTGATAGTCCATATCCGACTCCTCAAGCACAAGGTGTTTCTTCTCCCCTTTGGGTCCGTATTCGATACCTGATACATGGATATGCATATTATCAAGTCCTTCCCTGCCCAGGTAATCCTCCACCATATTAAGTATCTGGCAGAACTCTCCGTACGAGTTCATAGCACCCTCTCTTGCATGCATATGTGAGAAATCCAGGCATGGCATTACACCTTCCAGTTCGGCACTCATCTCCAGCAACTCGGTCAGTGTACCGAACTGGGAGCCCTTGCCCGTGGTCTCAGGACGCAGCAGTACGTTAATCCCCTCATCTTCTAGCTGGGCAGCCATTTCAAGCAGGTGTATCTTCACTATACCGTAAACCGTGTCAGAAGAGTCATCATGATAAAACGCTGGGTGGAACACTACACCCCTGGCTCCGAATATATTACCTATACGGGCCGAGTCCAGTATACGTTTCCGGCTGGCATCGACCTTCTCAGTTTCCCTGGAATTGAGGTTGATGTAATACGGTGCATGTACGCTTAGTGCCACATCCATTTCAACGGCGGCCTGCCCCACCTTTCCGGCAGTCTCGACTCCCATCTTCACTCCCCTGACAAACTCAACTTCCATGCAGTCCAGTCCAATCTCCCGTACCCGTTTCACTCCTGACTGAGTATCTCTTTTTGAAGCACTTATGGGTGTGCCAGCCGTCCCGAATCGTAACATGACCTTATATTTAAGGGCTGACTATATATGATTGTTTTTCACTACAAGGTTAAACGGACAGAATATGGATATGAACATATGCAAATATGATGATGATGATAATGTAAATGAGAAATCTTTATATAGTATGATGTATATTTTAATGATTGGACAGCACTTATCTTCCTATTCCCACACAAACATAACTCAAAAGTCTGTCCACCTTTTTTTTAATACATATAAAACCTGACTTTGTATACTCAAGTTAATCCGGGTAAAAGCGCGGATTTGCTTGTCAGAAGACTTGATTACCTGATGAAAGGGGGGTTAAACATTGATCTGTAAGCAGAAAGTTTAATGTCGATGCAGAAACGAAACAGGTATTTCCGTAATTATGCCAGATATTTTCAACAAACTTCACCCCCGCCTCCAAGCTGTTCTGTCATCAATGGGTTTTACCCGGCCAACCGAACCGGAGGTACGCACTATACCAAAACTGCTAAAGGGTGATAACCTGCTGCTAATCGCACCCACGGGCAGCGGTAAGACCGAAAGTGCCATACTTCCTGTGTTCCACCACATCCTCAACAGGAATGAAGAGGGGCGTAAAGGAATATCTGCGCTATACATAACGCCGCTTCGGGCACTGAACCGGGATATGCTGGCCCGGCTGGAGGTAATGGGTGCCCAGCTTGATATAGATGTCCAGGTGCGGCATGGGGATACTTCCAAATACCAGCGGCAGAAGCAGAGCAAACACCCGCCCGATGTACTTATCACCACCCCCGAAACCCTGCAGATCATGCTAACAGGCAGCCGGTTACGAAAGAACCTGGGATCGGTACGGTATGTGGTAGTGGATGAAGTGCACGAACTGGCAGCCAGCAAGCGTGGTGCCCAGCTGTCCATCGCACTTGAACGGCTGGTTGAAGTGGCAGGTGAGTTCCAGAGGATAGGGCTGTCTGCAACAGTGGGCAGTCCCGTGACAGTGGCCCGCTTCCTGGCAGGTTCGAACAGGGAGGTCGATATAGTGGAGGTCTCCATGTACAAGGACCTGGAGTTCAATGTAGTGACCCCACAGGTCACACCTGCTGACCAAACAAGTGCACGCAGCCTGATGTGTACACCTGAAATGGCATCGCACCTGAGGGTGATAGGAGACATCGTGGAATCACACATTTCCATCCTCATCTTCGTAAATACCAGGGAAGCTGCCGAAGCCCTGGGTTCCAGGTTCAGGATGCTGGAAAGGTCCATTGGTGTGCATCACGGCTCGCTGTCCAAGGAAACCAGGATCGAGATGGAGGATATGTTCAAGTCCGGCGACCTGAAGGGGCTTATCTGCACCAGTTCAATGGAGCTTGGTATAGATATCGGGGACGTGGACCATGTGGTGCAGTACATGTCACCCAGGGAAGTGTCCAGGCTCATACAGAGGGTGGGCAGGGCAGGACACCGCATACATGAGACCTCGAAAGGGACCATTATTACCACGTTTCCGGACGATGTGGTCGAGTCATGGGCCATCATCCACAGGGCGCACTCTGGAAAGATAGAGGAGACGCTTATACACGAGGGTTCGACAGATACGCTGGCAAACCAGATAGCAGGTATGGTATTGGACTTCGGGGAACTGGACAGTGAGCGCATACACGACATTGTGACAAGGGCATATCCTTACCATCATATCACCCGGGAACAGGTAGATGCGGTTTTACAGCAGGTGGGGGACAACCGGCTGGTGTGGTATGAAGAAGATGGTCGTGTAGGGCGGCGGCGAAAAAGCTGGCAGTACTATTATGCTAACCTCTCCATGATACCTGATGAGAAGAAATATGATGTACTGGATATTGTCAGCGGCAGGCCTGTGGGTGCACTGGATGAGATATTTATTGTAAATTTCATAAAACCCGGTGCTGTGTTCATTGCCAGGGGTGAAATGTGGCGGGTGATGGAGATACTGCATGACAGGCAGCGCATCAAGGTGGAGCCGGTACGCGACCCTGGGGGTGAGATACCTTCATGGGTGGGCGAGGAGATCCCTGTGCCCTTTGGAGTGGCTGATGAGGTTTGCAGTATCAGGGCAAAAATAGGCAGTAAGATGGGGGCGGGACTGAGCGATGATGAGATCGCCAGGGACCTGATGGAACAGTTCCCCACTGACAGGGCCACAACTATGAGCGTGGTGGATATCATGCGCAAACAGGTGAATGAAGGGTTTGCAGTGCCTACGCAGGATACCATTACAGTGGAAGATGCCAAAGGGTCTGTAATAATCAATATCTGCGGGGGCCATAAGGTCAATAATACTATTGGCGGAGTACTTAGTGCCCTGCTTTCTGCCAGGCTGGGCACCAGTGTTGCAATGGAGATAGACCCTTACAGGATCAAACTTGACCTGCCCACAAGGATCAGGGCAGCAGATGTGGTCAGGCTTATAGTGGACCTGGACCCTGCTCATGTGGAACCTATTATCGAGATGTCTTTAAAGCACACCACTTTTTTCAAGTGGAAGATGATACAGGTAGCCAAAAAGTTCGGTGCCATAAGCACGGATGCCAATTATGAGCGGATAAGCCTGCAGAGGTTACTTGATGTATACGATGGCACGCCCATGTATGATGAGGCTGTGAGGGAGATATTCCAGGATAAGCTGGACATTGGAAGGACAGTTGATATTATCGGGCGCATTGCTTCGGGCGATATACTACTGGCGGCAGGTAAGGTTAGTCCCATCGGCATATCCGGTTTCATGGGTGGCAGGGACCTGGTGTCACCGGCAAGGGCGGATGCTTCCATCATCGAGGCACTGAAGCAGAGGATAATGAACGATAGGGTGATCCTGTTCTGTGTTACCTGTAAGAAGTGGGTCTCAAGAACCAGGGTATCCCGTGTGCAGGAAACACCTGAATGCCCTTTGTGTGAGAGCAGGATGATCGCTGCCTTGAAACCATGGGAGGAGGAGGAGATCAAGGTGTTTAAGATCAAGGAGAAGACTGCTGATGACCTGAAACGGGCACGCCGGGTCTACAGGAACGCCAGCCTGGTACTGTCCCACGGCAGGACTGCGGTCATTGCCCTGGCGAGCAGGGGGCTGGGACCTGAGACTGCATCCAGGGTGATAAGGAAGATGCGAAAGGATGAGGATGGGTTCTACCGGGATATTCTGGAGGCTGAAAGGAATTATGTCAGGACAAAGAGGTTCTGGGATTAGTTTGTTCGTATGGTCACAAACTTTATTATTATTGAGTGTATAATATAGTATTGTATTAGCCGTATTATTTCTTCAAAAACAACTTCGTAACACGTTTTCTATCCTCCTATACTTGAAAATGTGTTTTCCACCAAAATCCAATACGGCTATTACAATCAATAACAAGGTGGCTATATTTTGGATATATATGATGTTTTAGTTTATCTGTCACAAATTGATAAAACTAATCTACATAAAACGATCCACTGAAACTGTCCAAGTATTACATTCCATGATTAACTTGTCGTGACGCTAAGGCGATAAATCAAATTAGAAAGGGGATTTTCGAAGTTAATTTAATTTTCTTATACTGGAGTAGAATGATGCCAACATTTTTATATCTCATTATTGTAGTTTAATATTGGAGGTGAAAGTATGCTTTGTATACTATGGTTCGAGTGGGCTCCGGAGAATACGTCAAAAGTTTTAGAAGTTTGGAAACAATTCAAATATCCTGATGAGGTAAAAGTGATAAACAGGTATCTCATGATAGGTAGGCATATCTCAGTGGCAATATTTGATGCCCCAAACGAGGAAGCAATTTTAAAGGTAACACATCCATTCTGTGAATTTGGCGTGCCCCATGTAACTCCTGCAATACCGCTTGAAGAAGCACTGGAAATGATGGAGAGGATGTAAAAAAAATATTTTTTAATATTTTCATTATGTTGTTGTGGTAAATTT
>JAUWRA010000200.1 GCA_030610815.1 Methanosarcinales archaeon | reverse complement strand
GGGGTTCACATAGTGTCCTCCCTACTCAAACGGTGGATTCTAGGCACCTTACATGGCTCTATTGGACCTCAGCAGTTGGATTATTACCTTGATGAATACACCTTCCGTTTTAACAGAAGGACTTCACGATCTAGGGGGATGTTGTTCTATCGGCTTATAGAACAAGCCGTATCAACAGCCCCTAATCCATACAAATCTATAGTTGGTGGGGGAAAGTGTTAATAGAACGGGAGTTAAGTGGATACCCCACTTGTCATATTTATTATACTTTAAATCAGTGTCCTGAAATACTAACTTCCAGCCCCCATTCCTTCTTCGGCTTTCCCGCCGCTCCCTCTCAGCACAATATCATTTTCCAGTTATTTTAAGATACTGATTAACAGTGATTTGCAACGATTTTGATTAGCATCGGCATAAATCCAGAAATTCGTTGGATGCGATAAATGCCAAAATAACTGATTACGGAACTGTGCCAAAAGGCAGTATTTTTCAGCCAGTAAAAGTGAGTGATTTTAGGCTATTCTAGGCTAACCCATGCTCTTATTCTCTGGTTGAAATACCGGCAGTTATAGGTTGGATAATTAATAAATTTTGTTTCTCAGCCCAGATTCCTTTAGCTTTTTCCCAGGATTCAATGGGAAAAATCTCTGACATTTGAGGCTATGCAAGCCTTATTTAGAAAATGAAAACGTTTTATTGATATAATACAAGGTTTAGGTAATCCATATAAAAATCTGTATGGAAATCTATATAATATACTATACGAATTACAATAATTACTATGGCAAAAAAGAAAACAAAGTTGTTTCCATCACAAATAAGGTATCTTGAAAAAAATCCAGTCATATCTTTCAGATTAAAAAAGGAAGAGAAAGAGAAACTTGATGAAATAGTGAAAGAAATTAACACATCAGTAAGTAAATGGGTTTCTGACTTTGTTAGAGGTAAAGTAGAAAAAGAGGAAGAGAAACTAAGGCTGTTGGAGATAAATAAGGTGCTTGAAAAAGCAAATAAAACACTCCGGAAAAAAATAGAGAATGAAATCAGATTTAAAGTTCCTTGTTCAGTCTGCGGAGAAGATTTGGTTTTAAAAGCTTCGGATGAAAATTGGGATAGTAAGATTTATCCAATATTAAAAAAAGCTTTTTATAATTGGTGTCATGGTGATTGTGCTAACGAATCTTAAAACAAACCATACCTTCCATGGAGCAGAGGGCTATAGCTTGAAGTAAAACAATGACCCTTTGAAGCTGGCAGCGTCAGGGAAACCCGGAGCAGTATTTGGGCTTACTGAAGATGATAATATGGCTCAATCTGCTATCACCCCTGGAGAGCGGCGCTCCGGGCAAAGCCCAGCGCTGAATGCTGAGTTCTTTGTATCATCTTCGCATGCAGCAGATTACATACCCCGAACTCCTCATCCCCAAGATACCGCACCGTGTACATTGTAATTAAAAACCCCAACCCCCATTCATTTCTCCACTCCCCGCCCACTAGAAACGGTCTGGCCCCCGCCTGCACCTGTCAGTTCCCTGACATGCCCGGCAATCAAGGTTTCATTGTCAGGCAGTAGTGAATATGTCTTCACATCAAAACCTGAACCTGATATCAGGTCCATCATGACCGTTCCGGATATGTCATCAGCAAGCCTGGGCTCGGATACACTGCCATAGGTCTCATACCTGGAAGTGCTCACTGTGATAATTGCGAATTTCACTGATGCAGGAGCATTCTTCTTGTGTTTTGCAGGTGTATCGTCCCAGGGCATGAAGAGATTTATGTGTCATGGATTATATGAACTAATCTATTCTATGCAGATAATGGCTATTGACGTAGGAATGGGTACACAGGACATACTGCTGTATGACGATGCACAGCACATTGAGAATAATATCAAAATGGTGCTCCCCTCCCAGACCCGGATAATTGCACAGCGTATCAGCCATGCCACAGGCGCAGGGCGTGATATTTTCCTCACTGGTACTACCATGGGTGGGGGTCCGTCGGGCAAGGCTGTACGTGAACATATCAAGGCAGGACTAAAAGTTTATGCCCGACCGGATGCTGCCCTGACCATACACGATAACCTGGAGAAAGTGACGCAAATGGGTGTGACGCTGGTGGGCAGGGAGGACACGATACCCGGGGGGGCAGAGCAGATCGAGATGTGTGATGTGGATACTCATGCCCTTGGCACAGCACTGGAGCTGTTCGAGACACAACTGCCCAGGGACTTTGCAGTAGCAGTACAGGATCACGGTGAAGCTCCTGACATGAGCAATCGAGTGTTCAGGTTCCGGCATTTCAGGGAACTGCTGGAGCAGGGCGGCGAACTGGAGCGGTTCGCCCATTTGAATAAGGTGCCGCCCCACCTTTCAAGGATGCAGGCAGTCATGGGGAGCTTGAAACAGCACGGGAACAATGTACTGCTCATGGATACGGGGCCTGCTGCCATTTGCGGGGCGCTGACTGGCAAATCCGGCGGCCCGGTAGCTGTAGTGAACATAGGCAACGGGCATACCCTGGCTGCCGTGGTGGCCGGGAACAGGATGCTGGCATTGTTCGAGCATCACACCCGGTATGTAGATGCACAAAAGATGGATGGACTTATCAGGCGGTTATGTGATGGAGAACTTGGTTTCGATGAGATTTTCAACGATGGTGGGCACGGTTGTTATATCCGGCAGGCCGTGGGGTTCTTAAACATCGAATCAGTGA
>JAUWRA010000192.1 GCA_030610815.1 Methanosarcinales archaeon | reverse complement strand
AATAGCTACTTCCTCGTTATAGGCAGGGAGTATGGCGGTGATGGTGGTCAGGGGATCACCTCCGTTTGTTGGGGTTGGAGTTGGTAAATGCCAGTGGCGGGCTCCGGCTGGAATATATTGATAAAGTTATTATAATCGTATCTGTGTTTATCTGTGTTACCTGCACGCCCCCGGGCGTTGAAGGCACTCAACTCTGGAGGAGGTGAGTGTATCTGTGGTTCCTTTCGTGCTCCCATCGCCGTCCTGTCCGTGCTGCCGTCGTCTACCACCACCCTGTCCACATACTTCTTGCAGCCCGGCACCATCCTGGCGATGGCCCGCTCCTCGTTGTAGGCAGGCATGGCTGCGATGGTAGGGTCATGCGGGTACCTCCGGGAAGTGGGTTCGGTGGTTGGTGGTGGAGTGCCCCCGCCGAAATATATTTATAATGTCATTAAAACCATTAATCTGTGTAAATCCGTGTAAATCCGTGTCTGAAAGATATAAATAATCCCGCAAGGCAGTAATGGTCATCTATTCACCAGCCAACATTTCTACTAAATTTATCAAATAATATTCGTAATACACTTTTAACATATATAAAATATATGATGATTTCATTAATTATTCTATGTTTTCCGCACAAACTGCACGTCATACATTCATGCAGATATGCATGTTTGCCGTAACCGTGCCGGTATCCCACAGGACATGGAACTACCTTATCGATCAACAGATCATTAACTGCCATGAACATACCCCTGGTATTTCGCATTCACAATGTTCAGCCCCTTCTCCGGTCCTGTTGTCCTTACAACCATCCCCGGCCCCGTAAAATAATACTGCGGCTTGTTCAACTCCATATCATGCAGCACCTTAACCAGCATCCGCACTCTATGTGACCGGGATGCTTGATGGACCCCTCAATGACACAACACACCTATACCACACTCCCTTTAAATGAAAAAATTCACAACACTTTTGCCTTTATTTCAGAAAGAGTTGATTTTATATCTGTGATCTCGCGGCTCAAATACTCGTATTTTTCGTACAGTTCATCCTTTGTATCCTTTCTGGCAATTGAAATATCTTTTCTCAAGGCTGAAGTATCTTCCTTAACGCTTTTCAGAACATCAATTGTAGCATCCTGTTTATCAAGCATTTGACACCGTTTTTCTCTCAATACTGGGGATAGCCGAAATCCATTTATCTAACAGCTCTACCTTAATCAGATGCATATAGTCGGATATACTTGAAACATATCCGTTGTAATCCTCAAACGAAACTTCCGTAACTCAGCATTTTCCGGAAAATTCGAATTAATAAAATCCTTATATTCATTAAAGGCAGTTTGATCACCCTCAAGATAGAACACAACTGCCTGTACATTCTTCTCAAAAGTATTGGATGCACGAAACCTCTCAATTCCCAGCTCCATTGCTTTAGTCAATAAAAATACCCGGTAACCCACATCATGGGTCTTATTCCCCAGTATCTTTCCTTTAAATTTTAACATTATCACACCTGATTAAATATATTGAATTAATGTACTGTTTAATTTACTTTTGCATCATATAATTAATCCGTAATAGTATTTCCTAAACCATTGTCATTATCCGCCTGATCCTCTCCCCTGCCATCCCATCCCCGAATGGATTCTCCCAGGTTCGCTCCCTTTCGATCATGTCTGATTTTTAGTTTATTACTTCGTATCCGCAATTTATCCGCAATTTATCCGCAATTACCGCAATTACCGCAATTACCGCAATATGTAGTACCTATGCTTCTTTTCACCTTTTGCAGCGACCATATTTTTATGAACTAATTCATTAAGATCATTTAGAGCTGTTCTTTCACTAATATCAGGATTAATTTCTCGATATTCCCGATTTGTTATTTTCTTATGCTCCAATAAATATTCTATCGCATTTTGCTGCCTTTCATTTAATTCATTCAGCACCTCATCCGTGAAACTATATTTCCTGAAAGTTACTACAAAATCACCGGCAACTTCATCAAATAGAGGTTCCGGCATCCCATGATCCAAACACCTTTCAATCATCCTGTTAGTCCCGGTACCCCATTGTTCAATGAATTTGATCAAAAATAAGCATTCTGCAACTGAAGGATTTCTCAAAATTGACTTATGTTCACCCCTCAAGTCCCCTGGTATCAGCGGTTCAGGCAACAGACCGCAACCCCAAACCTCGACCCTGTCATCAAAGATTCTTATCTGCGTGTTAGATGCAATCTCATAATCCCTGTGGCATATCGCATTTGTAATTGCCTCCCTGATCGCTTCAATTGGATACTCCCATCTCTCAACCCTTTCTGTCCCACTGATCTGGGCGTGTAACCTTATGTGCTCCTTAACAAACTCTAAAGCATCATCCCTCTGAGCAATAATATCCCTGCCAAAAACCTTCATGTCGATAAATTCTAAAGGCTTAAGCCCTTTAAACCTTGCACACCTTGTTTCCGATTGGAAAAAAAACCTCTGTGGATCCATCCCAAACAACAAAATGGCAGCATTAGTTGGAATTCCCTCATTCAACAACTTCAATTTCTCCAGGGATTCCCTGACCGGAATATCCTGATCAAGCTCAAGCCTCCTTTCATATTTAGCCCTCTTTAAGAACCACCTTACCTTATCTTCATCAATATCATCCAGATCAGCACCCTCACATGGCCGTCCGTCCCAATAAACCTTTGACGTCTTAATAGCAAGACTTCTTATCCCTTCATATCCGAGTTTTTGGTTCGATTTTCCGACCCGCATAAACGGCTTCCCAAAAGCAAGTACCGGTTTTTGCTCACATTCACCAACATCCACAACAAGAACAGGTTTTTCATCGACCTCCTCGATCCGAACAGACGGATAGATCACCGGATCCGTATTCTGCTTGATCTGGTTTGCCAGTTTTTCAATCGTATTTTTCCCACAATCAACCCCAATAATATCACAATCATCACCCACACCAATGAAAATTAACCCGCCATTCCTATTCGAAAATGCAGAGATCGTCTCAACAACATCCCGCCACTCAGCAAGCGAAGTCTTAAATTCGGTGTTTTCAGATTCACCTCGATTAATCAATTCAGCAGTATTCATAGTAAGCCCAACCCCTCTACAAGCTCAACCTCACTCCTCCACCAATTTGCAATCATCCCAACATCAGCC
>JAUWRA010000039.1 GCA_030610815.1 Methanosarcinales archaeon | reverse complement strand
CTTGATCTATTTTCCCCGCACAAGTGCAGTGCAATTGTGCCAACGTTGCTTTCAATGAAGGATCACCGATCATCCGGTTTAAGAGATCTTAGAGGATCCCATGCCTTTCACAACATTGATGACCGACCAACACCATGTATTATATTCATGTGCTGACTGACCACCCGGTCCTTCACTAGCAGCCCACCTGACTCCAGTGTCGTCAGTATTCTCACTGATACACACAACTGGAGTAATTAACTATGTTATCCTAAAAACTAATATATTTTTTGGTAACAAAATTGGTAACAATCAAGGTATCCTGGCAAATGTAACATAGCCTGAATGTCCAACCCTGATCGTGGACGGGCGCGTCCCTCTTTCGCTAAAGGATATTTCACGCTGGGTACATTCAAAGGTGACCACCTCTTCAAGTTCGATCATACTGATGGCCTGGCGCACATCCTTTGCCTGTTCCATAAAAGGTGAGAACACCACGCAAAATCCGCCCGGGTTCAACACTTCAGGCACAAACGGCACAACTTCGGATGCGTGGTGCATATCAAGAGTGACCACATCAAAGGTCTCATCAATTGAATGGATCTCCTGTATTATATCCCCATATCGCACTTCCACATTATCAAGACCTGCAAGTGCGATATTAGACCTGGCCACATCAAGGAAATCCTGCCTGACCTCATAAGATAGCACCCTTTTTGCTATAAGTCCGAGATAAATAGCAAGGATGCCCGAGCCAGTGCCTGCATCAAGTACAGTGTCTTGTTTATTCAGACCTGTGTGGGATATTATCATCCCGATATCCTTTGGATTGACAGGCGCTCCGGTTCTTTTTAACTTTTTGAAAAAATCAGGTGCTCTTGGCCGCCGTGTCTTTAATTCAAATCCAAGGTGTGATGCGATTAAATCCCCGTACTCCATCTCAAGCAATCGGTCCAGCTTGAACACACCTACATCTGTATGCAGGTCCCCGTTCCCTGCCGTTACAAAATAGTTCTTACCGCTGCCTTTTAAAAGTACCGGGTCCCCTGGTTTCAAAGTAAATCACGCACCAGTGGAACGATCTGGGTAATATGTTCGATCACTGCATCCGATTCGAGGCACAATCTTTCAGGTCTTACATTTCGCTGCTGGACTGTAAGCACAGCAAAATCGGCTTCCCTGAATGCCATTATGTCATTAATAGCATCTCCTACCATAACAACCTTTTCATATGATAGTTTCAGTTCCCTGATGATCCTGCATTTACGCTGTGGAGTTGAAAGCCCGAAGGTATGCTCCTTCTTGACACCGATACTTCTTGACACCATTTCAACATCCTCCTGCTTATCGCCTGATGCAATAAATATATCCACACCTAACGCTTCAAGCTGGGATACCACATCCCTTGCTTCAGGATACAGGCTTCCGCCGGTACTCAATGTATATGGGATACAACTTCGGGCCACATCGACCATCAGGCCCACGCCCAAATATCGCTTATTATCACACCGATCCCATACTGCTTCCAGCACTTCCTGGAGGTCAGATACCAGTGCTAAGGAATCAGAACTGATGATGGAGTGTGCCTCATCAATACTCAATGATCTATTGCTGCAACCAATATCGATCTTAACCTGTAATTCCTCAATGCATCGATGTACCGGATAACTCCCGTCCATCTGCATCAACTGTTCTGGCTCAATGTGCAGAATAACAATGGCAAAATCCGGATTAGTTCCTGCAAGGTCAGTTGTCACAATATCATAATAAATGGAACCGCTCCTGAGATCCTTTGCTGCCCTGTACATGTGCAGGAGTGTACCCGCACTGTCAAAGACCACTGCTGTTTTTGCCATATTCAGGTCTATTTGGAATTATTCTTAATTATCTTTTCTGACCAGAAGGGACTGCCCCGTCATCTGGGGCGGCACATCCAGATGCAGCAGTTCCAGTATGGTGGGCGCGATATCTGCGAAAATACCGTCCCGCAGATCCATATCCAGATCCATATCTGATACAAATACCAGTGGCACCCGGTTGGTGGTGTGGGTAGTATGCGGGCTCTTATCCTCGTAATAGATCATTTGTTCACTGTTGCCGTGGTCTGCCGTGATAATGGCAACACCGCCGATATCCTCTACTGCCCGAACCACCCTGCCCAGGCATTCGTCCACAACCTCTACGGCCTTAATAGCAGCATCCATAATGCCGGTGTGTCCGACCATATCCGGGTTGGCATAGTTCAGTATGATCACATCGTAATCGCCTGATACGATCTTTTCCACAACAGCATCTGTAACCTCATAAGCACTCATCTCTGGTTTCAGGTCATAGGTTGCCACGTCTGGAGAATGTATGAGTAACCTGTCCTCTCCTTTGCAGGGTTTTTCCACACCTCCGTTAAAGAAGAATGTCACATGGGCATATTTTTCAGTCTCGGCAATATGAAGCTGTTTTTTCCCGTTTTTTGACAGGTATTCCGCCAGTGTGTTGTCAATGTGTGCAGGCGGGAAGGCTATTGGAAGATCAAATGTTTCATCGTATTGGGTCATGCAGACGAAATGGATATTCAATTCTTTCTGTCGTTCAACCCCTGGAAAATCCTGCATTGTCAAGGCCCTTGTAAGTTCCCTTGCCCTGTCAGGCCTGAAATTGAAAAAGATCACGGCATCATTATCCTGTATGGTGGCAGTTGGATGGTTCCCATCCATTATAACGGTGGGTTTGACAAATTCGTCATTTTCCCCTCTCCCGTAGGCAGCCTTTACCGCACCTCCTGCATCGGGTGATGTCAGGCCTTTGCCGAGTACCATGGCATCATAGGCAAGCTGTACACGTTCCCACCTGTTGTCCCGGTCCATTCCATAATAACGACCGCCTATCGTGGCAATTTTTCCTGTGCCAAGTGTTCGCATCAGATCTTCGGTCCGAGTGATATATTTCCCTGCACAGCGCGGCGGGACATCCCGGCCGTCAAGGAATGCATGGACGAAAACCTTTTCAAGTCCTGCATTCTTTGCCATCTCCAGCAGTGCAGACAAGTGCTCGATATGACTATGCACTCCCCCATCCGAGAGCAGCCCTATCAAATGAAGTGATGAACCGTTTGTCAGTGCATGTTCAACCGCACCGGTCAGTACCTTATTAGAAAAGAAATCGCCATCCTTGATCGATTTATCTATTCTTGTAATATCCTGGTATACCACGCGACCACTACCCAGGTTCAGGTGACCGACTTCACTATTTCCCATCTGGCCCGGGGGAAGGCCAACTGCCTTGCCTGAAGCTTCCAGTGTGGAATGGGGATATTTTCCCACCAGGTAGTCCATCACCGATGTATCAGCATTGGCAACTGCATTTCCTTCAATTCCAGGGTTTATACCCCAGCCATCAAGTATGATAAGAATGAGTGGTTTAGGGATGTTCATTTTCATATCTTCTTTTTGAACGTTTAGGAAAATATATACTTTCCTGTAGGCTTAGAAAATGCGAACGAAGTGAGGAATTTCCTGACCATCCATATCCTAAATAATTGTGCTACATAGAGGCTGTCCAGCAATTCAAAAAGTAATTGTTGGACTGTCTCTATAATCCATCAGCAAACCAGAGTCTGCATCGTGCAACCTTTGCTGATCCGGATATTACACATTCCCTATCTTATATCTTAGTTATTTCCTCTTTAAAAGAAACGCCACTGACAGGAGTCCTGCAACTGTGAATATTGCTTCGAATCCCGGTAATTCACCTTCATCTTCCGGTAATTCACCTTCGTCTTCCGGTAACCCAGCTTCGAATCCCGGTAATCCAACTTCGTCTTTCTCTTCTATTTCCTCCAGTCCCTCTCCACCGGCTATTCCGGTTTCGTTGGTGATTTCCAGATCCAGGGTATATTCTCCGTAATCATCATCAGATGGAGTGATCCCGATGTAGATATCACCACTATACGTTATTTCCTGTGTTGTTTTAGTGATCGCACCCGGATTATGTGGATACTCTGCTGCAATTTCTATCCTATCTTCATCGTAAAGTGTAAACCCTCTCATCCTGTCGCTTGCCGGGGTCACTTTAACGGTTAGCGTTGTTCCCGCTTCAACAGGCTGCCTGTAGAGATCTTTAGTGTCCGTGCCCTGTGATCCGGATAGATAACCTTTATGGGTTCCCTGTGTTATCTCCATAGCTGTTTCAAACGTGTCTCCTGCATCTGTTTGACTTCCGGCATCAAAATTATCATCGATCGTGATAACGTATACCGTACCTGCCAGGGTATCAAGAATCCCGCCGCCACCAACGCTCAGGTAATATGTATAAGAACTCTCCTGTGAACCGGGCAGCCAGAGAAGAATCCTGGATTCAGCCGCACCAACCACATTCTTTAAAGGATTATCATATTCCGGAAGCAGTATTGCCCGATCTATGTCATACAATTTAGCATTGCTGATTATAGTCAGATTTTCAACTACTGGATTTGTAACTTTGATTGTAAGCAACTGCCCGGCATTCACTGTTTGTGTAAGTTTAAAGTATTCCGGTGAATCAGATGGAATGGCATGACCTGTCACATGACTTCCCAGATCTATCTCAATTGCGTCATCAAAACCATTCCCGCCATCTGGCAGTGTCTGCTGCGCGCTTACTATTCCTGCTGTTCCAATAAGGACCAGCCCCATCAGGATAAGTATTTTTAATCTTTTCATGCTACCAACTCTTTATTTTTTGTACAATTATAATAAAAGGTAACTAAATTAATGTAAAATCTCCAATTTGTTTTTTTCTGCTAATCTATAAATAAATTGCTATTTATCAATACATTCGCTAATAATTAATATCACTCCTGCAACTACTCCTACTCCTACAACTACTCCTATTTCCGTCGTTGGGTAGATGAAGGGGTCTCCCTGCACGCCCTCATTCACTGGCTTTATTTGCTTCCACTATGGCCCTTCTACCTTCATCCTGGTTCTTGTCCATGAAACACCTGGAAGCACAGGCCAGTAGTTTCTCTTTAGTAGGAGACATATTAGAACGCTCATATGCCTCAAGGCCCCGGTTGGTCCAACCCTCCTCAAAGCACTTATCACCACAGAGAGTAAGCAACTCATCAGTCGGCGTCTTATTTGCTTTTTCATAGGCCTCCAGCCCGGGATATAACTTACCCTCTTCAAAACACTTGTTGCCACAACTGAGCAGCTCCTCTTCCGGCACTTCCTCACCTGCCGCCTTAAATGCATCCAGGCCCTTGTAAAGCTCTCCTTCCAGCAGGCATTTGCGTCCCGCCTCAATGAGCCTGTCTTTCGGGATTGGTAATCCAAGAAATTTAACTGCATTAATAGCCGAATATATCTGCCCTTCCTCAAGATATTTATCGATCCAGCCAAAGAGCATATCGTCAGGCAACTCGACACCTGCAGCTTTTGAACCTTCCACAGCTTTCGAAAGCCATCCCTGATCAAGATACTGGAAAATATAACTATTGATCTCCTCTTCAGAAAGTTGACCCCCCATCTCTTTGGAGATATCTATAGCCTCAGCCATTTGCCCTTTTTCAAGGAGGTTTTTAAGGTAAGCGGTTAGTTTTTCATCATCCATTTTATCGTTTATAGTCTAATTGACTGACATTTAAGTGTTGTTGTCTGGTTCTGAGATATTCTTTGGCCTGGAAAAACCAAAGCTTAGTCAGGAACATTCCTGTTGTGTCACATGCTTTCATTTTTTAGGATAACCTGCCGCCACTTGACCAGCAGTACCGGGCTGATGATCCCTACTAAGATCATCTGAATGCCTGTTTGCTTTTTTAAGTATATCTGCAATCTGCGCTGCATCTTTCGTATGTATCATTAAATGGTTGATTGATGGATGTGGATTAAAACGAATCCGGATATGGTAAACTGATCTTGAACCAATGTACATGACATATCCATAACCAAAACAAAAAACAACCCACATGAGACTTAGAGTAAGGTCTTCCATTGGTTCTCCTGCAAATGTCTGCGAAAGAAGGAGGAAAAGCCAAAATATTCCTACTATGAATAAGCCCCAATACACTAATCTGTATAGTTTATTTTTTTGTACCTGTACTGTGTTTATTGAATCTAAAGTATGGGTTGTTGAACCCAAAATCCGTTGAAATATAGTACTGACCCTGATATACTTACTATCGATTTCAACGCTTGATCTCGATATGATAAACTGTGTTAACACAATGGAGAACATTATTAATTCAACTCCATATTTATGAAAAAAGGAATCATATCCGGATATCAAATAGAGAACAAAAACAGTGAAAGCAAAGAGTAATCCAATAAACGCCTCTTTTCTTAATCCTGCAACATAAGTATTTTTCAAAAGTATAGGCAGTAATGTGGGTGGATTTGTTTCGTTATATGTTAGTGAAGCGGATGATTCTAAATTATTATGTAGGATCGGGTAATTATTTGAATTCAGGTTTGGGCACCACCCCAACATTCTCTTGACATCTTCAAATGAAACAGCCATTTCACTTTACACCCCTGTAATGTCCAATAGCAGCCTGTATCCCGGAAGCGGTCATCTGGTCTGTTATGACTGAATAATACGGTGAGAGTTCATACCACTTTTTCTTTCTGGATTCGATATACAATTGTATATCCAGATTATGTTTTTCTCGATCATGCCTTTGTTTGATAAGCAAATACCATGGCAACGCAGGTGCAATTGATATAATCACTTTCCATTCCCCGGATATTACTGAATAAGCAAGTAATGCAACAATAATTATTAGCGCCATTGCTATTAGTGCGATTGAAGGTTTATTCAATTTAAATGTTTTAACTGACTTAATGTCATTGTAGTTTAGTAAGACATCCCTCAGCTTGAATGATTCTAAGTGGACACCGTTTTCATCAATCGAAATACTTGCCTGAAACATTTTTACTTCAAGGAAATAAAATAAGGAATACATTAACATGAGAATTGGAATCAATACTGCATAATCCAGGTTCCGGCCAAACCTCAAAACCAGATTTAAGCTTATAATTAAGCAAAAAGTGAACACGGATGTGTTAGCAAAGAACAATACATTTTTAGATTCAAATTTTTCAACATTTGATCCGCCAGATGGGATTTGAGAAGGATTTACAAAATCGACATGTTGGATGGTGTTGTATTTAGCTGGAGTTACATTCGGGCACCATCCCATCATTTTCCGTATATTTTCGATTAAAAGGGTCATTATTCTTTCCCCTGCTACTCCAGCTTTTCAGGAGCAATGCTTTTCAGCATCAATAAATCATGCTCATTGTGTGGGTAAAGAATTATATTCCTTCCCCGTGCGCTGATTTTTATAATCTCCGGATAGCGGGATATTCTGATAGCGCTATATACCACATAGATCAACAATAATATGGATACCCTGAACATCACACTTATAATTGAAGTTCCTGATAGCGAAATTAAAATAACAAATATCAATGCGATTAAACTTCGCACCCTATGTTTGTGTGCATAGTTTTCACCTGATTTTACCTTATCAATATCACTTTTATGATATCTCTTCTCACCCAATAACGGGAACCTTATCCGCAACATATCGTTATCCACGGATATTTTGGTGCGGTCGAATATGAAAAGTGATGCATAGAGCAAAAGCGACAAGAGTATCACATATATATTCGACCTCTGGATGCCGATTAAAAGTAGGGCTATTGAGCTGAACATGACAGCAAATATGCGCCAGTCAAACATCTGGACTGGTATGTCCATATACTGATTATTCTCATCGTAGGTGGCAGTGCCTGTGCTAAAGGCATTTTCCGAAAAGAACTCATCATTATGGTTGCAAACGACTATTTCCTGTGGACACCAGCCCATCATTCTTTTAATATGTTCGGCAACTGCTATCATTGCGAATGCCTCCCATCCGATACTGCAATAAGTGGTGCATATGGCGACTTCTTAACCAGTGTCTTCTGGTTTTTCCTCTCCCATTGTACAATGTGCATGTAATCTAACCATATCACGAAGCTGAAGCCACCATGAAATGCAATGACACTTCTCAACCCGTAAATTGACGTAAAATGGGACAATGCAGCCACATATAGGAAAATAATGATACCAAACACAACTATCCGTTTTATGGAGAGTTTTCTGGCAGCTTTATAAGGGGCGCGAGTTGGTATCCTGTACAGTGAATTCCAGACGACCTGGCCTATGAGCACATCTAGCAATATCCCCAAAACCAGCCCTGCCAGAAAAACATCAATGATACTTGCGCCGAATGAAATGAACATGTTGATAACAGTGATGGAGTAAAGAACTGCCAATATCAAAATCTGGTTCCGGTATGTGTTCTTCCATCGTATAGTTGCATGAGTTGAGCTACCACCGTCAGCTTCATTCATTGCCGGGTGGTTAAATTGGATGACATTTTCAGTCATGGCCGTACCTGCATACGGGCACCATCCCATCATTTTTCTTATATTTTCTAGGTTGAATGTTATAGGCTCACCTCCAGTGTATTCTTCATCTCCTGCGGGTCATCGACATAAACGTAAAGGGATACTTCATTTTTCAGTTTTGCAGTTATTTTGAGTGCACTACGATAAGGTGATATTTTTTTACCCTTGAGATATATCGATATATATAGTGACATAATTCCAATAGTGGGGTATCCACTTAACTCCCGTTCTATAAACACTTTCCCCTACCAATAATAGATTTGTATGGATTAGGGTCTGTTGATACGGCTTTTTCTATAAGCCGATAGAACAATATCCCCCTAGATCGTGAAGTATGAAGTTTCGGGAGTTAAGTGGATACCCCAGATTGAGTATTAGATGATATAATTAACGCCTCAGATAAAAAAATCATTTTCCAATTATTTTAGTGGACCAATTGACAGCGATTTGCATCTATTTCGATTACCTGCGGATTAATGTTAACTGCTGTAGAAAAATCCAAATTTTCAGCGGTTTATAATTCCCATTACCCGGAATATTAAACGAACATAAACTATTAAATCAACCTAATCCATTAATCCTGCATCGAGGTAAACAATTATGAAAAAAGCAATAATTGAAACAGATAAAGGCAATATTGTACTGGAACTGTTCGAAAATGACGCCCCCAACACAGTGGCGAATTTTGTCAAACTGATAAACAAGGGATACTATAACGGGCTCAAATTCCATAGGGTCATCCCGAATTTCATGGTACAGGGCGGCTGTCCCGTAGGTAACGGCACAGGTGGGCCTGGATATACCATAAAATGCGAGATAAATTCCAAAAAACACACTACAGGCACACTTTCTATGGCCCATGCCGGAAAGGATACAGGCGGCAGCCAGTTCTTTATCACACACTCGCCCCAGCCCCATCTTGACGGCGTGCATACCGTATTCGGCCAGGTGATCGAAGGTATGGATGTGGTGAATGCTATACGCCAGGGCGACGTGATGAAACGGGTAAAGGTTGTTGAAGAATAGGCAGGAACTTACCTGTAAGCTCCCTGTAAACTCCCTGTAAGCTAAAGAGATCGTTCACATTAAGATAGAGTGGATATTATAAGTCACACTATGATATCCACTTTGCAAAATGTGCGGTGGACAGTGCCGTAAGATGGTATCCTTTTTATTATGGAAAATCGTATATACTGTTATAATTATTCACACATTGTGAGGAATAAAGACCAACTGATCACTAATCAAAAGTAGGAGTATTCGGAAGTAGGAGTATTTGGAAGTAAGGGTATTTGGAAGTAAGGGTATTCGGAAGTAAGGGTATTCGGAAGTATTGAATATGAAGAGTATATTATTAATATCGAGGAATAACTATGGAATACGATATCAAGGTACATACATGGTGGGAGCACAGGATAAGGAAAATAACCATAAGCTCGGGAGAGAATAAACTCGGCATATGGTTTGCACATTTCGGGGAACTGGATCTCGAAGATAAAAAGACCCAGAATATCTTTGCCGGGATCATGCAGGGTATTTTTGGCGAACCTGTTGAAACACCTTCGGTTCATATTAGCGTTATTAAGAAAAATAAGAAATATTCAAGAAGAGTGCATAATACTCAAGAGTTGATGGACAGCTTTAAGCAAGCATTTGGAACATGACAGAGAGAGATATGCAAATCTGTATATTGTATTCCGGTGAGTTTGGAAAAAAAGTTGTTGGAAACCTGGTAAATCTCAGTAATTTCTGTACGGCCTGCGGCGATCTGTGTGATAAGTGTCGCGCAGGCAGGACATCTTTTGCAGATATGGTGTATGAGATCCATGAACTTCCAGCAGACCTGCCTGATTTTATTGAAGATCCAGCAGACCTGTTTCCCAAGATCGGTCATTGTGACCTGATCATTGCTCTGGGCATCCACCCTGACCTGCTGGCTGATATCCCTGCATTAGCATACTCGATAAATGCCAGGGCAGTGATCGTTCCTGTGGAAGACCCGGGATGGGCACCACCAGGGCTTCAAAAACAGATACGTGAAAAACTTGAATCCATAGGTATAGAATGTGAGTTCCCCAAGCCATTCTGCTCATTAACAATAACAGGTAAGCCTGTGATCGATATGTTCGTAAAGCTTGGGTTTGGTAAACCTGAACTAAAGATATGTTTGAGTGAAGATGGTAGATTTTTTACCAGGGTAGAAGTACAGAGGGACGCTCCCTGTGGAAGCACCTGGTTTGTGGCAAGGAAATTAAAGTGGTCAGATACCGCAGATCATAAAGAAACAATCTCAAATGCCCATCACTCATATCCATGTACAGCCAGCATGGATAGGGATGTGCAACTGGAAGATACCATACTGCATAAAGGAGGATATATTATTCGGGAGGCTGTAGAGAAAGGATTTCGTTAAGTAATCATGTCATTTTGTCATTAGGTCAGTTATTCCATAATTAATTATCACGGCAGGAGATATCCGCTATGCACTTTCCAGTTCTCCAGGATTATAGTTGGAGATACCCTCTTTACGCCTTCCTGTTTTTCAATGTTCTTTGCAATAAACCTGCCAAGTTCTTTGCTGTCATTGGTCCAGATCTCAGTTATGATCATATGATCTCCAGTCGAAGTTGCAACAAATTTCACTTCAGGAAATTCGGTCATTCGCATTGCGACATCAAGAAGATGTGTTGATTCAACATCTATACCGACCATAGAAACCGAATTATAACCGAGTTTTGAAGGATCAACAACAACAGTGTATTGTGTTATCACGCCATTTTTTTCAAGTGCTTTGATGCGCTTTCGTATAGTTGATTCACTAACATCAAGCTTTGATGCAATTTCTGTAAGTGGAATGCGTGCATTCTCACGCAGCATATCTATTATCTTTAGATCTTTTTCGTTGATCATTATAGTATCATCACGTTGGTTTATATATTATATATGAAATATAAGGACGAATTTCGCACCATAATGTTATATATTCGTAATAAATATTAGTATATTGATAAACCTTTAAAAGGTTTGCGTACCAGACACGAATTAAGGAGTTATGAAAATGGCTGATGAAAAGAAAACAGATCTTCCAGAGAAGGGAGCAGTACTACAAAGGGACAGGGAAACATATGCAATAGCACCTGATACGCCTGCTGGATTAGTACCGCCGGAAATTTTGCGTAAGATCGCTGATGTCGCAGAAAAATATAATGCAGCAGCAATAAAGATCACGAGTGCACAGCGGATGGTGATCGTAGGGCTTAAAGAAGAAGATATTGATAATGCCTGGAAAGACCTTGGGATGAGCCCTGGTGCTGCGATAGGGCTGTGTGTTCGAAGTGTTAAAATATGTCCTGGAACTGCATTCTGTAAACGAGCTGTCTCAGATAGTTTGGGCCTTGGGATGGCACTGCATGAAGCATATCATGGTATGAGTCTCCCGGCTAAGTTCAAGATGGGAGCATCCGGATGTCCGAACTGCTGTGCTGAGTCGTGGGTGAAGGATATTGGGTTCATTGGGTTCAAGGACGGATTCAAAGTAGTAGTTGGTGGTGAAGCTGGCAGGAAGCCGAGAATTGGAACGGAACTGACTTATGCTGCATCGATGGATGATGCAATGAAAGTGACGCAGGATATCATTGACTACTATAAAGCGAATGCTAAGCCAAAAGAGCGTTTGGGTGAATTCATAGAACGCATAGGGTTTACTGAGTTTTCGAAGGGTGTACTTAAATAGTGACCATTGGAAGGTGTGATTGGGGCAGGATACTGACCGATCCATCTCTTTTTTTTCTGTAGATAGTGGCCTTAACCGATGGCAAATGATACACTGCCTGATACATAATCGCTTATTCGTATCAAGTTCTTCTCAAACGCCCCGTCATAATACACAAGTACCTCTATCTCGCCGCCTTTTTGGAAATATCTCATCTGTTTATCGTAGATTCCCTGTACGTGCCTGAGCCTGTTCTTCCCAAAGCGGGCATCTACTGCCTCCATGAACCCGATCTCCTGTTCCAGGCAAGCTATCTCGTATCCCTTAGTCTCCTCTGCGATCTGGCGGCACTGCCCTTCATCAATCTCAGTATGGTAACACCCATGCTCGTTCAAACCGCTTATCTGCCGCCAGTCCATATTTCCATCTTCATCCGCCTCCCTGTGAAGCATATACGGATATATCCGGCAAATAGTGAGGCGCTGGCTGTAGATACTGCACCGTCCCTGTTCCAGGAAAATGCATGAACCATCCGGCCTGCTCTTGAGGGCATAGCCCGACACATAGAACCTCCCTTCCCTGTCACAGAACTCATAGTACGGTGCAGGGATGAGGGCGTCGGGTGCTATCTGCTTTATCCGGGCGGTATCAGTATCCAGCAGGAAAACATGGTCATTGAATTCTGCTGTACAGCATTTACCACACAGGTCGCATTTAAATCCAATTTCCCTGATAATGCTGCTAAGTGTATTATCCGGATAATCAATGACACCCTGGAGTTCTTGCTTTTTTTGTATTATGAGGGATTCAATTGGTTTGGGAGTTAATTCGATCACCTGTGTTTTTCCAGATATCTCATTTTCCTGTATTGCCCTGTTTTTTGTAGAAATAGTATCCTGCAGCACCCAGGATTACGAAAATTACCAGCAGATAACCTGCATACCCGATCCTCTGGGCCAGGGGAACGGATTCCAGCACCTCAATAGATGCTTTCATAACATCCGAGATCTGTGTATCGCCGTGTTCATCCCTGTATTTTACTTCGGTATTGATACCATAGGCCTTGGGCAAGGCATCCTTATCCACTTTTACCTTATATTGTGCTTCATAGGAGTCGCCAGGGTTCAGTGTACCCAGGAATGCCTGGTCATCAGTGGTACTGAAGGGGTCTACCACACTTATCCTGGCCACAGCATCCTCTGCCACTTCATCCCCTGTGTTCTTGTATGTGATATGAAGAACACCCTGCCCACCTGAGACCAGGCTATCGCTGACCTTAACGATCTCGAACCGGGCCTTTGGTTTTACAATTATCTGAATAGGTAGTGTCTGGTTCTTGGTTATATACCAGTAATCGAATTCTTTTTCAGGATATCCTTCGACCTTTACGTCATACTGGTACTGGTATGTCAGGTTCAGTGTGAGGTCATATGTCCCGGCAGGTGCGTTCTTAAATATCTCAATGTCAAACTCCATTGGCTGGGATGTTTCGCTGCTCCGAAGAGAGCCTGCCTGCTGGAGACCGCTTAAAACCCTGAATGCATTTCCATCTCTGGTTTCCAGGGTTCCCCTGATATTGATGGCAGTAGTTACATCGTATTCCAGGTCAAGCTCTGCCTGGGCATCCATGGTTTCATCGGGGTCGGATGGGGTCTCATCAGTCTCAAACCCGAATATAAGCCCGTCATTCATCAGCTGGATAAAAATCGTAGATGTCTCACCACTTTCATATTCCGGGTTTCCCACAATAGAAGCTGTTAGTTGCGGTTCACCGATCACGTCATAATAATCCCTGGTGAACTCCCAAATATTTGCAGGAATACTTTCAGAATGAACATGGACTGCGGTTGAAAAAATCATAAGCGCCACACATAACATCAATATCTTTTTATCCATTTTACTCACATTGAACCGTTATTGCTGATTACTAATATAATATTTGTATTTGTTCAGTTCAAGCACACCCCATACTCAATAGCACATTATGAATGCGTTTTATACTACACTAACAAATTGAGCCACATTTGAATGAAAAAATTTATAGCTTATAAAAGTTTGAAAAAAAAGTAATTGAGCCAAACAAATTAAACTACTCCTACTCTACTCTACTCAATTTCAATTTCAATTTCTGGTTTTTCAACTATAACCTGGTCAGAATGACAGATTATACATTTGGCATTTATGTCGCTCATGAAAAAATTGTACTTATAGCCACATGTTTGGCATTTTAAATACATATTCAACACATCTCCAATTATCAATAAGCCTACCACATAGATAAATCTTTTTATGTGGTATTAGATACTTTTAATTATTATCTGATAATGACCAATTTAAATCAATTTAATTAGATATATATAGATAGATATTTACTTATTTAATATAAGATTATATGATATTAAATGAAATATTCTTTTGCAATATTACTGACGAAAGGATTTACACCAGAAACAAATAATGTGATGGAACAATTATTCTCTTTAATATCTGATATCACCACTCAAGCTAGATCTTTTAAAATTGATGAATGTTAGTATAATTTCTGATGGTGAATTACCAACCATATTTAAAGGGTAATAGGAATGTTACTTTGATGACTTCCAGCCTCATGAATTTCTTCCCCAAGCCCACCTGTTACCCTAACCAGGAAGAGGCAATGGATTCCATTTATAAGGCCATCCTGGACAAAAAGATAATAATGTTCGAAGGTGCCTGCGGGACCGGAAAGACCTTGAGTGCCCTTGTTCCGTCCCTGGCCGCAGCAAAAAAACTGGGCAAGGTGGTCATCATCGCCACCAATGTCCACCAGCAGATGCTCCAGTTCATTGAGGAATCCAGGGAGATCAAGCAAAAGCAGGACATAAAAGTTGCAGTCCTGAAAGGGAAAAAGCACATGTGCCCCAGGGATGAGGATTACGAAACCTGCAGCGTGCTTCGGGAAAATACCTATGAGTTGATAGGCAAAGAGCGGGAGATCACTGAACTTGAATCGCGCCTTGATCTGCAGCAGGAATTAGAACCGGCCCCGGATAAAGCAGCACCAGGATCTGGCAGGACAATGTCCGGTAAACTGAGCGGAATGGCTGAACTGAACGAAATGGAAAAACGTGTAAGGGAACTTCGTGACCGGCACTGCTCTTACCTGTATAAAGTTGCAATATCTGATATAGAGGATTTTACTGCATGGTACTATGAAGATGTACGCACACCAGAGGACTTGAACGAATGGGCATATGAAAGAGGAATGTGCAGTTATGAACTGGTCAAACGCCAGATGATACATGCCGATCTGGTAATATGCAACTATCACCATATCCTGAACTTTGACATCTTAAGCAACCTGCTGGGCTGGATAGACAGGGGGCTGGATGATGTAATAATAATCTTTGATGAGGCCCACAACATCGAATCTGCTGCCAGGAGCCACTCATCCATGATGCTGCCAGAATACAGCTTACAGCACGCATATGAGGAAGTTACTGCCAACGAGGCCATGGGCAGGAACGATTCATACCGCATCAGGGATATGGAGGTGTTCTTCAAGACCATGCACCTGCATTTGAAGGATACATACGAGTCAAGACTGGAGTTCGGTGAAAGGGAGCGCCTGAGCAGCACATGGAAGGATGTAAGCATCTGCGACCCCAAACACAGGAACGACTATTTCCTGCATCGTTTACTGGAACAGGTGGAAGAGGCAGGGATAACCGACCTGGGTGAACTGCTTGAAGAAGCAGTTGAACTGGGGCAGTTCCTTGATGATCTTTATAAAGAGCAGTATAAAAGCGGACACTCAGGAAGGCGGAAAAAGTCCCAGCTGCTGCGCAGTGCCGAGTTTGCCAGGCTATATCTTGAACATGCTGCTGACCCGATCTATTATCCAATACTCAACCTGAGAATGCGGGATGGCGAAATGGAAGGCAGGATAGAACTTGTTTCGTGTATCCCAAGAAACATTACAGCACCGCTGTTTAGTTCATTATACTCCTCGATCCTCATGTCTGCTACCCTCCAGCCCTTCCCTGTAATGAGTGCCTCACTTGCCATCAACCGGCAGGTGGAGGAAATAGCATTCGGCCTTACATTCCCTGAAGATAACAGGCTTACCATTGCCGTTAATATACCGCCCCTGTTTGCCAGGAACCGGGACGACCCCATAATAGTTGAACAGGTGACCCATGTACTTAACGATATCATCCATTGCAGCAGGGGGAATATACTGGTGTTCTTCCAGAGTTATCACGAAGCCCTGATGTATAAGGATCGCATCACCACCGACATACCCGTATACCTGGACGAGGTAGGGACATCTTCCCAGGAGATCAGGGAGGAGTTCTTCCGGATCGGTGAATCTGGCCATAAAGCTGTGATATTTTCCTACCTGTGGGGTACCCTGACCGAAGGTGTCGATTACAAAGAGGGGCGGGGCAGGACTGTTGTGATCGTAGGGGTGGGCTACCCTGCCCTGAACGATCGTATGCGTGCCATTGAATCCGCTTATGAGCATGAGTTTGCCGGACACGGCTGGGATTATGCAATCCAGGTGCCTGCCATTCGTAAGATCAGGCAGGCAATGGGTCGGGTCATACGCTCCCCAACTGACCATGGCGTGCGTATCCTGCTGGACGGCAGGTTCACTACCACATCACCAAGGCAGTGGAAAAAATATTCGGTATTTAATGCTTTTCCGCAGGAAGAGCGTGAGGAGATCATAGATGTGGAACTGGATAAAGTAAAATTCTCATTGATGAACTTTTTTAATGATATACAGGGACCTGCTGATTAAGAAAATGGAAATTTCAGACAGGATTTACAGGATTGACAGGATACGATTCAATCCTGTAAATCCTATAAATCCTGTAAAAAGATTTGATTGAAACTAAGATAATTACCTATATCGAAATGCGTTTATACTTTCCTATACGTTGAAAAACCTAATACACAAAATGCTTAATACTGACAAGGGCGTAAATGAATAAAATTTTAACGTC
>JAUWRA010000061.1 GCA_030610815.1 Methanosarcinales archaeon | reverse complement strand
TTCGGCATCGCTCTTAAATACTCTTCTCTGATGTATTCCTGTGATGGTTTAGTATAATATTGTGTCATTGTCTTTGGACTGTCCCCTCGCAGGTATGCGATTACACTTTGATTACATCTTTCGTTTGAAAGTGTGGTGGTGAAACTGTACCTGTATCGGTGGCTGTGAGCTTTCGGGATTCCAGCATTCTCACCGCACTTCACAACTATATCTCGCATCCTTGTAATCGTCATATGCATACCGTAGTAGCTAACGAACAGATGATCACTTTTATCCTTTGGTCGGAAATATAGCCAGTTTTTGAGCGTTGCCGATAATTCAGCATCTATGGGTATCTTAGTTCCTTCGTCCTCTTCGCTGTGTGCCTTGCGGTTACGGATTGTAATGATATTCTTATCCAAGTCAACATCACTAAGCAGTAGATTGGTACATTCACCGATTCGGCATCCGGTTTTAAACAGGGTCAATATTATAGCCGTTTCCCTTGGTGATGTTATGCCCTGTAAAATCTTTTTAATTTCTTCAATTTTCAGGGGTGTATATTGTATGTTCTTAGCATTCTTAACGATGGGGTCTTTCAATGCCGCAAGTGCTGGGTTACCGCCCATGGCAAAATCATTGATTTTAAGATAGTTATAGAAACTGCTAATACTTGTTAGGTATGATTTCTTTGTAGTCTTTCGCAGTTTCCCTACATCCTTTTCACGCTGTTCCAGGAATTGGATAAGGTGATATGGTTTTATATCTTTGACTGGATATTCATCAACGAACTCCAAAAAAATTCTTAAATATCGCCCATAATGGTCAAGGGTACTTGCATTTCCTATGCTTTTCAAGAAGAAATGGACAAGTCCATTATTATTCAGGTTGTTGATATCATCTATTTCTCCGTTTCCGTTCTGTTGGTTGCTGTTGAGTTCTTTTATAGTTTTCATTTCTTAATCCTCCATCCATAGCGTCCATTATATTCAAGTTCGTGATTGTGATGAAATTGTAATTGATGCATTGCAACTGTGAAATCATCGTGCTGTTCCTGATTTTCAATGTTACAGATATCGTGTAATTCCTGCTCTGTAATCCATTTACTGGATTTTTTAAGATATTCGAAAATCCGTTCAGACATTCTATCCTGGATTCCTTGCGCCCTTTGTGGTGGTGTCTTGAGTTCTATAATCTCAAATTTAAGTTCTGCAATCTGAGATTTTAGGCCGTCTACCAGGGCGGTATTATCATCATTTATGGCGTTAACAGGTTGCAAGGAATTCAGTGTATTGACATGCATCAATGCAGCGTTCTTAATCCATTTGGACATTGATGTGTACTCTCGCTTCGCATACTTTTTAAATAATTTTTTTTCTTGAATTGATACGTACAGCATCAACGGCTCCGATCGCAATTTTTTAGGTGGCATAGTGATATTATATTTATCGTTACCTATATTAATAGTTACTTATATTTTTAAACGTAAAAGGGGGTACGGCAAGTCGTACACAATGGGAACCCTTATTGAGGAACTGGCCAGCCAGGCCCCGCCGGTGTGCGACAATATTGCATCTGTTGTGATCGACAGTATGGGCATCTTCTGGACCATGGCACATGCGAATAAAAAAGAAGCAGATGAACTTTCCAGGTGGGGACTTGAACCGAAGAAACTGGATATCCGGTTATTTGTTCCCGGAAGAATGACAAAAGAATATGCTGGTATGGGAGTCAATGTCACCCACCTTACCATATCGGTAAGTGACCTGACCGGTTCTGACTGGTGCAGGTTGTTCGATGTCAGTCCGGTACATCCTGTGGGTGTACTTATCACCAGGATAGTACAGGAGTTGAAGAATAATTCCGGGAAGTTCTCACTTGATGATATTTCAGGTCAGGTCAATGCTGATATTCATACTGACAATGATACCAAGAACGCAGCTTTCAACTTCATTAGTGCGGCCGGAGGATGGGGTATTTTTGAACGGGACGGGATATCTATTGATGATCTCGTATCCCCCGGCTTAACGGCCGTTATCGATATTAGCAGCCTGCAAGATGAGGCGATACGTTCGATGGTGGTGGCTATTCTTGCCAGGAGGATATCACAGGAGCGTATTCCGGCACGGCGGCAGTATGAGATAAACAGGATAAATGATACGGATGTAGCTACCATGCCAATGGTCTGGATGTTCATCGATGAAGCCCACCTGTTCGTGCCTGCAAATGGCGGCAGTCTTGCAAGGGATGTACTGGTAAATGATTGGCTCAGGCAGGGGAGGCAGCCTGGGCTGTCCCTGGTACTGGCTACCCAGAGACCTTCGGCACTGGATCCTGATGTGCTCAGCCAGAGTGATATTATAATGTGCCACCGCCTGACATCCCATGAGGATATCACGGCCCTTGAGAAGGTGCGTCCGACCTATATGCGGCAGGGCATTTCAGAATCGATCCGTAAAATGGGTGAGGATAAGGGTGTGGCATTTATTGTGGATGATACTTCAGAAGCCTCGCATGTGGTGAAGATGCGCCCGAGGTTAACATGGCATGGCGGGGATGAGCCAAGCTCGCTTGGACATAATGGTTAAAGGTAAAATAATGAGGATACAAAAGGGTACAGGATCTGGCGATGAAGTGTAGGGATAGGGGATTGAGGTCATAATATGCTCAGTTGATATGGGAAGTTATCAACTTATGCAGTTACTTTACTTCCCTTGATCTCATACATGAAAGATTGCGGTTCAGATATATTTTCAGATGCATCAAGCATCTCAATAGACACAATCTTATTATATTTCCCATAATCGATTATTACTCCCTCACTGATCTCGTCACTTTCTTCAATTGACATTTCCTTGAGTATCAAGGTCAGAATATCAGTATCCAGGTCGTAGATCACTTTCATAGACCATCACCTTTACAATTTTATTGTGGCATGATACAATACTATTGGCTTTTCGTTTCATCATCACTTTATTCCGATGCCGCCCTGAACCTCTCAACCACAAAGTCCCTGTCCATAGAAACCAGGAAGTACCCCAACCTCGGACCGCTCTTGGTACCAAGCAGGGCCTGGTAGATGGTCTGGAACAGTTTCTTCGGATTCATATCCAATTCCCTGGCAATATTATATATCCCATCGTGGATAGCCTGCCCGTCCTCGTATCCGGGCATGCGTTCTGACAATATTTTCATAACCTGCCTTTGCTGGGCATTGAAGTTCCTGACTTCCGGCGGCAGGGTCTTTTGTATACTGAACTTCACCATAGGAGGAGCAAAGGATTCCAGCCATTTATCGGCATTACCGGCCCGCTGCCTTACCTTCTCCACATCGGTTACATCATACCCGCCCCGCTCCAGTACAGTCAGGAGATAATCGAAACTGTGGTCAGCTATCTGGATCGCAGTGACCATATGCCTGAAGGGTATCTTTACACTCCTGTCCCCGCCGGCCTGGGATAACTGGTAAGCCCTCATATCCAGGCTCTCATCAAGGTTGTCGTATTCATCAATAAGGTTCAACAACGGCAGCCCCGGGTCGAACTCGATGTGCTTTTCAGGCTTGCTCCTGATTATGAGGTACCTCAACACCTCAGGAGGGAGGATTTCCAGCATATCGCTGATGGATACCGTAACCCCTGTGGAAGATGACATGGCACCCTTGCCCTTGAGCATTATCCATTCATAGACAATGGGGTGGGGTGCCGGGTAATCGTAAACTTCGGCAGATATCCGCTTCCCGGTATCGTATGAGCCCCCGGCAGAGGCATGGTCCTTGCCGAAAGGTTCGATGGTAACACCCAGGATAGGCCACCGTGCCGGCCAGTCCACCCTCCAGGTGAGCTTGCCGCCGCCCCGCATTGATGCGGTGCCGGTCGAACCGCATGAACAGGAATAGTCCACGGTTTCGACATCAGGGTCAAAGCCTGTGACCTTTGTAGTGGTCAGCCTGCCGCAGTCGTTGCAGATGGGGTTGAACGGGTTCCAGCCAGGTTCAAGGGTGCGGCTCGATACCTCTTCGAGAATTCGGGCGATCTCATCCCTCTTTACCAATGCTGTCTTAATAGCGTCCACAAATGCCCCTTCCTTGTAGAGCTTATCAGCATGGTGGATCACGGGATTGATGCCCAGTTTTTCCATGGAATCAATAAAAGGTTCAAGGAAGTGTTCGGCATAGCTGGTGTGGCCGGTGCAGGGGCAGGGTATTTCGGACAGGGGTTTGCCTACATGCTCTTCATAACTGTCATCAAGGAACGGATAGACCTTACGCAGCGGGTCATACGTATCAGCGATATATATCAGGGTGGCGTCGCCCCCTTCATCCCGCAAAGCGCGGTATACCGCATCGGCTGTCAGTACTTCACGCATGTTGCCTATATGGATATTGCCCGAAGGTGTTATACCGGAAGCAACGATGTGCCTGCTGCTCTTTTCAAGTGCTTCTTTTGCTACTACATCTGCCCAGTGTATAGTTTCTGCCATGCTGCCTCACTTCAGGATGAAGGTAGATGCATTAAGCGATATTAAATGTTTAGTATCCGGGCAGTAGCGGTATGCTGGAAGTAGGGCATTGCTGCGGCACACACCAAGTGATTCGGAGATACTGGTGCATCCCGCAATATTCATATAGAAGTACAAACATGTAAAACAAACTTGTATTAACAATAATCATTAGCAACAGGAGGAGCATATTTTCATGGCAGCACAATTAGGAGGACAGCCAATATTTATCCTTCGCCAGGGGACAGAACGTTCCAGGGGTAAGGAAGCACAGAACAGTAATATCATGGCAGCCAGGGCAGTGGCCAACGCCGTTCGTACCACACTTGGTCCCAAAGGCATGGACAAGATGATGGTGGATTCAATGGGTGACATTGTAATTACCAATGACGGTGCCCAGATTTTACGTGAAATGGATATAGAACATCCCGCAGCCAAGATGCTGGTAGAAGTGGCCAAGACCCAGGACGATGAAGTAGGGGACGGCACCACTACAGCAGCAGTACTGGCAGGTGAACTGCTGAAAAATGCAGAGGACCTGCTCAATCAGGACGTTCATCCCACTATCATCGCAGCAGGGTACAGAATGGCCTCAGATCAGGCAAAAAAGATACTGGATGGAATGGTCAGGGAAGTATCGGAAGACGACGAAGAACTCCTGTTAAAGATAGCAGGGACTGCCATTACTGGTAAGGGTGCAGCGAGCGCCAGGGAAAAACTTGCCAGCCTGGCAGTTGTTGCAGTGCGCTCTGTGGTCGAGACCATCGACGGTAAAAAGACTGTAGACCGGGAAGACATCAAAATTGAAACGAAGACAGGTGCCAGTGTTGAGGAATCGGAACTTATCGAGGGCATGATTGTAAACAAGAGCAGGGTACATGAGAATATGCCCAAGCGTATCGAGAATGCCAGGATACTGCTGCTCAATGCACAGGTGGAGATCCAGAAGACCGAAATGGATGCAGAGATCAACATCACATCCCCGGACCAGTTGCAGTTGTTCCTTGACCAGGAAGATAAAATGCTGAAGGATAAGGTGGACAAGATTGTAAAAAGCGGTGCAAATGTCCTGTTCTGCCAGAAGGGTATTGATGATATAGCACAGCATTACCTGGCAAAGGAAGGGGTATTTGGCATCCGAAGGTTCCTGAAAAGCGACTTTGAGAAAATGGCACGCGCAACCGGTGCCACCATTGTCAATAATATTAACGAGATATCCGAGTCCGACCTGGGATTTGCCGGACTGGTAGAGGAACGCAAAATGGGCGGCGAGGATACTACATTTGTTACCAAGTGCAAGAACCCAAAGTCAGTGTCAGTGATCCTGAGGGGCAGTACCGAGCATGTGGTGAACAATGTGGAGACTGCCTTCGAAGACGCCACCAGGGTCGTAGGAGTGGTTATCGAGGACGGTAAACTGGTGGCTGGCGGCGGTTCACCTGAAGTGGAACTGGCGCTTAGGTTAAAGGAATACGCAGCTACGCTCAAGGGCAGGGAACAGCTTGCAGTGACCGCCTTTGCTGAAGCACTTGAAGTGATCCCGCGCACACTTGCCGAGAACGGCGGCCTGGACCCCATCGACAAACTGGTGGAACTGCGCAGCGAGCATGAGAAGGGTGTGAAAACTGCCGGCCTGAATGTGATTACCGGTGAAGTGACAGATATGTGGGAAGAAGGCGTGGTAGAGCCTCTGAGGGTAAAGACCCAGGCATTAAGCTCTGCTACCGAATCTGCTACAATGATCCTCAGGATCGATGATGTCATTGCAGCCAGCAGTTCCGGCGGCATGGACGAGGGAATGCCGGGTGGGATGCCGCCAGGCGGTATGCCGGATATGGATTTTGACATGTAGATCACTGTGCTGTGCCTGCGGGCACAGCCAATATCTTTTTGCTTTTATTTAGTCATGTGTTATTTTTATTCAGTAAATTGCTAGATTTATTTAGCCATTTGTTAATTTTATTGAGTTCACTTTTGCTTTGTTCCGCAGAAATATAGTATTCAGATATTGTTTTATCATCGGAACATACATTTGTTGGGTTATCAGTAGGTAGGAGGTTCGCCGCTTTGTATTTATCAGCGAAAACGTGAAAAATTATAAAACAGGCAATGCTTTTCCAAACTGTGATACATATTACTATTTTACCGTAACCGAATCAATTATATCTGCTCCATTACAAGAGAATAACGCTATGGCACACATCATGGAGATCCTTGGACGTACAAAGGTGGTAATAAAGGATGGTAAGGTAGTGGAGGTGGGTGAGCCGAAGGTTAATTGGTGCCCACTTTGGAACAAGGCGACCGGTGTGGAGAATATCACGCCCGGGATTGTCAGGCAGAACATGGAGCAGCGTATCAGGGAATTCGGCATGTTCACACCAGACAGGCGTTTTGATCTGGGCGTATTCGCCAGTTTTGGTATTTCAGAGGTGATGATGACTGCCCTTACCAGAGGCCTCATCGATTCCACGGTAACGGTATGCGACGGGGCAGGGACCGTGGTCACATCCAGCCCTGCACTTGTCCAGGGTATGAATGCCCAAATATCGGGCCTGGTGGAAACCGAGCCTATCCCTGAAGTGATAGACGCCATACACAGGATGGGCGGTCATGTGCTTGACCCAGCCACTGCCAGGATTGACCAGGCCGCAGGACTGGAACTTGCGGCCAAACAGGGATACAGCAGGATCGCAGTATCAGTGGTTGACCCTGCCACAGCCTCGCAGTTGCGTGAACTTGAAGCCCGGCTTGGGATTCAGGTAGTATTAATGGCAGCCCACCTCACCGGCATATGTGAGGATGATGCCAGGAACATGATAAGCCAGGTAGATATAATCACAAGCTGCGCTTCAGGAAATATAAGGGAACAGGTGGAACCTCTCATCCAGGTGGGTACTGCCATACCCCTGTTCGGACTGACCCGGTCAGGTAAAGAGATCCTGATCGAAAGAGCAAAAGAAGTACAGTCCCCACTTTTGGTAAACACCATGGTCCTTCCCGTTTTGCCTGTAGAAAAGCAACCCAGGCCATTGGTTGATTAATTACTTGCCTTTTTTTCCTTGTGAAATTCCGTCAATGTGCCTGAATTCATTTTCTGCGGTTTTAATGTCATTCAGTCTCTTTATTTTCTCCTGGCCAATGAAGGTCATTGTTATTTTCAATTTATCAACCCCATGTAAATTCTTCCTATTGTAATGCCGGGCTTTGTTTCCCACTATCAAGAAAATGCTCACTTCGTTTGCATTTTCTAAGCCTGCAGGAAAGTATATACTTTCCTATACGTTAAAAAATAATTCGTTTTTCTGACTAAAAACATTTTGATACCAGATATGGTAAATAATGTATATTTATTATATTTATAATTTGTAATTTATTTCAGATATGTAGTAAATTATTTATACGGAAACACCCCATCAATAATTATGACCTGGTATAGCATAGATGCTGTGGATACAGCACTGAAAAGGACTAAAAGTGCACTGATCGATCCTTTTAATTTCTGGAAATGGATCAAATTTGGGATTATCATCTTCCTTCTTGGCGGAGGAGGGGGGGGCGGTGGATCCAACTTTAGCGGTACAGGTCAGGATTTTAGTGGAATTGGTGATAGCGGAGAAACATTAATTACAGATTCCCAGTTCCTGGAATTTCGTGAAATGTTCACCCAGTTCCTGGACATTTATTTGATATTTATCCTGTTAGGAATAGGATTTTTCATAGGGATTATAGTGTTCCTGTCCTATATTTCAAATGTCATGGAATTTGTCTTTGTGCATTCCCTTGTCACCAATGTTGTGACATTCTGGGCATATACGCGTAAATACCTGCGTCAGGGTTTTAATCTGTTCATAATCCGGTTCGTCCTGGGTCTGGCATTTCTTTCCATATTAATAATCTCCATGCTGCCGATAGTCTTGCCGATACTGGATTCACCAGGTGATTTTCATATTGGAATGTTAATCGGGGGTATTTTCTTATTGATAGGTGTTCTGCTCATACTTGCCATTATCAGCGGAATAATCGAGTCATTCATTAATCTCTCCATACCCATGTCCATGTACCAGAACACAGGTATTATTGCTGCTTTTAAGAAAGTCCTGGGCTTATTCAAGGCCGACTGGAAGCAGATAGTAGTCTACTGGGTGGTAAGGTTCTTCCTTAGATTAATTGTCGGGATAATTGTGGGGCTGGCAGCATTGATCCTGTTCATTGTAGTATTTGGCATAATTTTCATGCTGGGCCTGATACTTTACCTTCTATTGTCATGGGCCGGACTGGGTATGGAAGATGCCGTGTTCTGGGTAATTATGGCACCCTTCGGACTGGTAGCATATGTTCTACTAATTGTATTCTTCCTGCTTGTGTCGGTGCCTGTACCCGTATTCATGAAATACCATATGCTCAGCTTCCTCAAGTCATGGTACCCTGAATCCGGAATACCTTTCTTTGAACTGGCTCAGGAAAAATAGTAAATATTTAATTGAACAACGGCAGGATGTGCATGGTCTCATGCAATCTTGCCAGTTCTTCCTTTTGAGCAGGATCAAATTCTTTTGGATACCAGGTTTCTACCACATCATCAGGGGACGGTCCATTTTTATAGACTTCAAACTCTGCGTTCATAATATTATCACTCTCATTGGTGTGGCCAAATCCCCAGATATGTCCCTGTTCGTGTAGTAAAATCGTGGTCTCCATACCATTCCGGGGCAGGGAACCCTTGAATATTATTATGGAATCAGCGGCATAGGTCACACCAACCGAATACGGCTTTGTGGAGGATGCTGGCCTGGTCGAATAATCCTGGTCTTCCGGGTGCCATACAGTATCCAGGTATAGGATGTATAGAGTGATGTTCCCACCAAACCATCCGGTCCGGTAGTCCCTGTTTTGTTCCTGGAGCATTGATGTTGTCGTAAAAAGGTCATCCCCGCGGATCACAGCTGGAACCTCATCGTCTTCAATATCCTGATCGATGTATATCAAAACTTCCTTGCCTGAATACATCTCGATCTGCTGCTTGAGGGCTTCAACTGCTTCCGGTGCAGGTTCCATACCGGGCTGGTAGTCTATTTCAACAACAATTGTTTTGTATGGAGAGTATTTTGAAAGGTACAGGGCATTGTAAGACCCTGGGATGTGAATCTCACCATAATGGACATAAACCGGCACCAGTATCAATGCTACAGCTATCACCAGTGTAGCAGTATAAATGACCAATGTTTTGAGGACTGATTCACCCATTTGATTACTCAAATAATATATATTTTATATTATAAATTATGTATTATAAATTATTTATCATTCATCCACATTGAATTCTATATTCCTGTTTTCCAGTTCCCTGATGATCTCCTGGAAGAATACGCCTTGTCCCTGTATGTGGGTGTGGCCAGCCTCATGCAGGCGTCCTCCTTCCATACCGATACTGGTGGTAAGTGTACCACATGAGGGACTCCCCTTTACACCGACCAGCCTGATACTGTGGCCTGCTTCATAGAGCATCTGGATGGTGTCGGCTGTGGGCTGTATAATGCGGCGGCAGAAACGCCTGTAATTTGGGATATCCAGCTGCTCGGAAGTTATTTCCCAGCGTTTGGGTCCAAGATAGATGAATTCCGGGCAGGGAAGTTGAATTATGCTACCTGTAATGTCCGGACGGCTGTGGGATTTCAGCCCTTTTAGCCGCACGTTGGGGTTTACCAGGCAGTGTGCGATCACCTGTATCTCTTGCATGTAAATGGGATAGGATACCATTGGAATTAACACTTTTCACTCCAGGCGCATCAGTTGTATTCATATCTAAAGTTCTTGCCAGATATCCGGACTGAAGACATACAGCGCCGGAGCTGGATACGAGCATATTACCAGACCCGAAGGGCAGGCGGCCGCCGGCAGCACCCACCACCACACGAGGCTGCCGCCCGCACGTAGAGCAGTCGGGCACAGGTTGTATGTTAAGTGAAGGAGTAGGGGGATTGATGGCGCATTTCATATACCGTCCGTGCACATCCAGTATTTTTTAAGAAGAATTTGACTGGAGTATAGCTGGTCCAGATGCGCTCTGTTCATCGGCGTCCTACAAGAACAGGATTTCTACATCCCCTATACTCTCAAAATCTTTATCCATAGTAGCTACTTTCAATCCATAATATTTAGCAGCAATATATTGATAAGCATCGTCAAAATCTAAATTCAGGCTTCTATTTGCGTTTATAACTTCTTAATATGACTTTATTGGCAATGAAATAAGTTCGATATTTGGCATGACATCTTCGATAAATTTTTGAAAAATATCCTCTTTATCGTATCTGAACAGGATTACACCAATAGAGTGCAGAGAAAAATCTGTTATATTTAGATTTCCAATATTATCGAGGCTGTCCAGCAATTCAAAATCCAAAGAAAAAGGAGAGGGATTGGAGCCTTAAATCGAAAAGGAAGCAAGAGATTTGCTATTGGAAGTAATTGTTGGACAGCCTCTATCACCCAGAAACTTCTTACAGCTTTCCTTCTTAGGTTGCTTCAAAAGTATTTCCAGGAATACATTCGTATCCACTAAAAACACTATCTCCACTCCAGGGCTTTGTGTTGCAACTCAACGGAAGTAAATTTCTCCCCGATCTCTGATAAGCCCCCTTCCCAGTCAAACGTGAACTTTTTTGCTTTGATTACTTTACCTTTATACTTCATTGAGAGAAATTCCATAAAATCTAAAACTTCTCTCCTCAAGTCATCTGGAAGCTCTCGCATTTTCACTTCAATCTCCGTTCCATACATGATTTTTACCTTCTCAATTATATTTTATCTCATCTGTTTAAAGGATGTCGCCTAATACGCCCATAACTAAAATCCCGAGCATAGATTTGGGAAGAAGGCGGGCAGCAGGAGAGCGTAAGAAGGAATGGGGGCTGGAATTCATTATTCGTAAGATACGGATTCACAACAATTTTCGCATCGAAAGACTGACAAAATCCAGCTTGATAATATCGATAACGACCCCTTGGTTATGGTAACTCTTACCAATCCCTACTGATTTATATAAAATCACATATATAAAGAATATCTGTCCAGGTGAGAAACATACCAGAAATAAAAGTCAACGGGATAAACCTCTATTATAAAAAAAGAGGAAAAGGAAATCCCATGTATGTACTGCACGGGGGTCCGGGACTTGACCACAGGTACTTTGGCCGCTCACTAACCGGACTTGAAAGTTACCGTGAATTGTATTACATAGATTTCAGGGGGCACGGCAAGTCCTCAAAAGCCGATAAAAAAACCTATACCCTCGATACTTTTACAGATGATATAAATGCCCTGCGTGAAGCCCTTGGACACGAGACTATTGAGATACTGGGTCATTCCATGGGAGGTTTTGTGGCGCTGTTGTATGCACTGCGCTACCCTGAGCATCTTGATACATTGATCCTGGTAGACACAACAGCAAAACAAACCGGCATAAAAGGGTATTATCCCTTAAAGGCCGTCCTGATGTATACGAACCTGAAGTACTATTTACAGTACAGGATGAAAAAAACTATTGACAAGGAATCCTTTGCCAGGGAGATTCTACTGAAGAGCTGGCCCATATATGTTTCTGACAGTTTGCTTCCTGAATATTCGGATTACATTAAATCCCTGCGTGGTGTTAGTATCTTCTTTGAAATGCAGCAGGAATTACGATTGTTCGATGTAACTGAAGAACTTGAAAATATCCACCAGCCAACCCTGATAATCTTTGGCGAGAAAGACCAGTTCATGGAAGGCGGGCGGCTGCTCAAGGGAATCAGGCAGTCCAGATTCTCTGTGATACCATCTGCAAAACACCTGCCGTTCCTGGAAGATGAGAAATACTTCAACATGGTGGTTCGGGAATTCCTTACAGGTAAAATGTTATGATC
>JAUWRA010000086.1 GCA_030610815.1 Methanosarcinales archaeon | reverse complement strand
ATTGATGCACCTAAGAAATACCGGGGTTGGAGAGCATATGTTATTATTGTAAAGGAATAATCAGCTTATGTAGTCTCACAGTTGGGAAATTGGTTTGATTTAAATACGATTATAACGGTTTTGAGATGTGCGGAAAGTAGGGTGTAACAATGTAACCTCAACAGTATCCACCTTAAATGGAGGATGGGGCGTAGATGTATTTCACACATTATTGGGATAGGGGATAGTAAAAAAATATTTGCTGTGATCTTTAAACACCTTACGCCCTCGGTGTTTATCTTTTGATGGGAATGTTGCCACCAGATCAATAGTTTGATCTATATCTGGCCTGCGGGAGACCTTATAGAACTCTGACTGATGTGGCCCCATAGCAGGAGTCTCAGAGGAAGTCCAGCCGCAACTGCATATACCCACATCTTCCCATTTTGAAGTAATGATATGCTGGGTTATCTGCCTGTTACAGATTGGACATAATTTGCCACTATCTTTTGCTTCTGCCATAACCTTGTCAGCCAACTTGTTTGCTTTGATCATTCAAATCATTCTCACAAATTTTTAAACCTGACGATTTATAGTCAAATAACTATTAAACGTATTGGTATTTAAACTTGTCGACTAATTAAAAAAAATTTGAAACAAAATATATAAATGTTATTTTAAAAATGTTAGAAAAAATACGCTCCCCTCACCCGGTGTACTTTTTACCCTAATAGTTCCACCATGCCCTTCCATTATACTTTTTGTGATGGCCAGCCCAAGTCCTGAACCACCATAGGGGCGGGCAGAAGTATTATCGATCTGGTAAAATTTGTTAAATATCTTATCGATCTTGTCGGACGGGATGCCTATCCCGTCGTCTTTCACACATACTTCTATGTATTTCTCAGATTCGTTAGCCTTTATCTCCACATTCCCACCATTAGGTGTGAATTTCAATGCATTGCTTAAAAGATTGATAAACACCTGTATCAATTTATCTTTGTCAGCATTGATCTTTAGCAGGTCAGTGGGAATATTAGTGGTAATATTAATTTTCTTTTCTTCTAATCGCTTTTTCATTGTTTCAATAGCAGAATTAATAATCTCACCAATATCCAGCATTTCCTTCCTGAATCTCATATTGCCTGATTCGATCCTGGAAATATCCAGCATGTCGTTTACCATTCTTGTCTGGCGGTCGATATTCCTTACGATCAACTCAAGCATTTCCCTTCTGACATTCACGTCCGGGTCATTTTGCAATAGGAATTCAGCTGAAGTTTTCATAGGGGTCAACGGAGTCTTTAATTCATGTGAGACCATTGACACGAAATCAGATTTCAGCTTGTCCAGTTCCATTAGTTTTTTATTCGCCCGCTTCAGGAGTTCATTGGATTTAGTGATCTCACTGGTCTTGCTGGCCACCTCAAGTTCCAGTGATTTATTCCATCTTGTCAGTAACAGGATAATTGAAAAACTGCCCAGTAAAAGGAAAATACCGGATACGCCAATGAACACGCCCTGTTTCACATAAACAGAATTTATCAGTGTGTCCACTTCTGATGCCGGTGACGTCACTGCAACAGACCATAGCTGGTTACGCCAGTGGATAGGAGAATAAGCTATTGATCTCTCTTCAGAACCATTGATCTCTAAATAATAACCTGTGCCTTCAGAACCATCCATCTGGTGATGGAGTATCTGCTGCAGACCAGGGCTTTCATTGCCCAGTTTTTCCAGATAATTCCGTCCCCAGCGGTATCTATTGGAACTGTCATACAATATTGTCCCCCGCTTATCGATCATATAAATCTCACGCGGGAATTCACAGTTTTTCAGGAATCGATCTGAAATATCCGATATCCTTATAATTACTAGTACGACACCTTTGAACTCGTCACCTCTATAAACAGGTGTCCAGATAAAAACCCCCATTCCCCCTTCTAATAAGAATGTGGGGCTTGAAATGTATGTTTCTTTGTTGTCCCTGGCCCGTTCAAAAGCCCATTCCTGGTTATTTTCATAAAGGTCATAACCAAGCGGACTGTTTTCTTCCGGATATCCAAGGGTCACTATACCGCTTTCGTTTACGAACTCGATAACATGTATGTCGGTGGTTTCATTATAAACATTAATAAACGAATTTACCACTTCATCAGGTGGTTTATCCGATATCTCATTGGCCAGTATCTCGATGATTATTGTCTTCTGGTTTAAAAATTCCTCAATTCCATCCGTGGACTGCCTTGCAAGTAACAGCTGTTGTTCATTGAACTGTTCCTGTACTATATTCTGTACCTCTTCATTAGTCTTGGATCCAAGAAATATGATCAGGGCAATAGCAAAAACACAAATAACCAGGATTGTCAGCAGATTATACTTATTATCCTTGAATATTAGTTTCGATACCATTTGAATGAAATAAATATATCCGGATCATTGACCTGATCAAACGCCGGTCCTTCGAAGTATCATCTTTATCCTGGCCTTTAATTCGCCCAGGTCGAACGGTTTGGTAACATAATCATCAGCACCGGTCTCGATCCCTTCGATCTTATCATCGATCTCGCCTTTGGCTGTTAACATTATTATCGGGATGTGGCCAGTTAATGTATCATCCTTTAGCACTTTGCATACCGCAAACCCGTCCATGCCCGGCATCATCAGGTCCAGTAGTATCAAATCAGGATGAGCTGACCTTGTCTGTTCAATAGCTTCCATGCCGCTGGATGCTTCAACCACCAGGTAATCTTCTGCTTCAAGTGCTCTCTTGAGAGGTATCAGGGCATCAAGTTCATCGTCCACTATCAGGATCTTTTGCCTTGTATCCGACAGCATCTCAAGTTTTTCTTTTACCTCTTCTTCGCTGATCTGAAGTAATTCAGCAATACGGGAATAAGGCATTGCAGGGTCTTTTTCAATAATCTTAACTAACTCTTTATCTATGTCGTCCGGATTCATACAACCACCAAATTAACAGACAAACTATTTAATATATCAAATGAAGTCATTATACTTAAGACTTATCGAATGATTCACACACCTTTCTATCAATTATCCTATTTCAGATAAATGTAGCAAGCCTTATTACTGATTAACTGATATAATACATTGATAAAAAATGACTGCGCTTGAAAAAATATTCGGACGGACTGCACAGATGACAGTCCTTGAAAATCTTATTAAACACCAGAATGAATCCACTTACCTTTCAGGAATCGCAGAAGAGACCGGACTGTCCCACTCAAGTGTGGCAAGAGTGATCGACCCATTGCTAAAAGTCGACGTTGTTATTGAAAAACGCCTTGGTAAACAGATCCGTACATTCAAATTGAACATGGATAACAAAACCACAAAACTGGTACTGGATTTTCATACAAAACTGAATAACGAATTAAAATAATCTATGGCTCATTTGATATAATGGTCTAAATCTCGATCCGTCCGAAAGGACTCTCAAAAAGATATCTCAGCAAGGATTCAGGGCGGTCATCTGTCCCCTGTGTACTGCCGAACAGGATCCTTGACAATGAAGGTTTATTCTTATAAGTCACAGTCGGCTTACCTTTGATACCACCCAGTTTTGCCGCCACATCAATAGCATCATACAGGTTCCCGGTCTCATCCACCAGCCCAAGTTCCACAGCCCTGCTTCCCGTATATATCCTGCCATCAGCCATATCCTTCACTTCAGACCGGCTCAAGCCCCTTCCACTGGCAATCTCATCAACGAACCTTTCGAAAACCTCCAGAACCAACTCCTCTGAGTATTGCTTTTCATCATCGGTCAGTCCTCTCCAGTTGGCACCCATATCCTTGAAATCTCCGCTTTTTGCCACGTAAAATTCCACTCCCTCGCTATCAAAGTATTCAGAACTGTTCTCGAACACCCAGATAACTCCAATACTACCTGTCATTGTATCCGGATTTGCGATAATGTGGTCTGCTGGTGCTGAGATATAATAAGCTGCACTGGCTGCCACATCACCCATTGATACCACCACAGGCTTATGTTCCTGTGCTTTTTTTATCTCTGTCACAATCTCCTGGGCTGCAGCAGGTGTACCGCCCGGGCTATTGATGCGCAGCACTATGGCCTTCACATTCTTATCATCGGCAGCATCCTGGATGCTCCTGCTGATCTCTTCTGATGTGGCATACCCTAACCCACCTGGTATATTGCCTGTTATCATTATACCCTGGACATATATCACAGCAACCTTATTGGAATCCATGGGCAAGGTATCGATATCTCCAAAAATGACGAAAAAGCTCCCGCCAATTATTGTCAATAGTCCCATGATCACCAGCAGATAGATCAAAACGCGCCCTGCTCTTGAACCCTTTTTCCGGGGTTTTGAAATGATAGCCTGTGTAGGACCTGCCGGTCCAGTATCAATTTGGCTGGTAAGCTCAGTACCCCCCACCTGTCCCTCATCAACTGGCATGCCTCTCTGGTCCGTGTTTTCATCTTGCGGGAACATATTATTTCTGAAGGATATATTCTGCTGGGATATTATAAAATAGTAGGTATGACCGGGTAGCGTCAATGATTAAAACGCTGGGATATAACCACTGGGATAAGACCACTGGAGTAAAACTACTGGAGTAAAACCACTGGAGTAAAACCATTGGGATAAAACCACTGTGGTCTTCCGGGTTCCACAGCGGATAAACCAACTTATTTCATGTTTTCGAGCTTATAGTCCACTATAGCATGTTCCATATAGGTAGCATGACCTATCTCGATCAATTTACTTGTAACAGCAAGCGGGTCGCCATCCATTGTTACATCACCGTTGTCGATCAATATGACCCTGTGTGCAACTTCATTCACGAAATCCATGTGATGACTGATCAATATTATGGTTGTCCCGAACTTTTCACTGACAACTTTCAGGGAATTGGCTACTTCCCGCAAGGTAATAGGGTCCAGGTCGCCAAACGGTTCATCCAGCAGCAGATAATCAGGATTTGTTATCATGGCCAGTGCCAGTGCCGCTCGTACATTCTCCCCACCGCTCATCTGGTATGGCTTGGAATCCAGGACTGATATGGGAAGTTTCATTGCTTCAAATATCGGCCCGGCATACTTCGTGACCTCATCTAAAGGACTTCTCGGGAAGAGCAAGCTGATAATATCCAGTGAATACCCCATCCTTTCCAGTTCTTCCTGCGCACTTTCCCCTCCGACATCTGTTAACCTGTATATTGCATCCAGATGTTTATCAGGAATACTCAATTCTTTTGCTTTTTCCCTTGCAGCCTCTAATACATGCATACCCTTAACACCCAGTTTATAGGCCAGTTGGTGTTTAATAGGCGTATTCGGGTAGAGAGCGAATTCCTGGTACATAATGCTGGTACGCCTGCGCAATTCCATTCTATCAGGAGAGTAAATAGTGGTATCCACCCATTTACCATCAAGCAGGAAATTTATCTCGCCCTCGTCAGGATAAATAAGCCCGTCCATTACATGTAACAGCGTGGTCTTCCCTGCACCACTTGGTCCAATAAGTGCAGTGATCTCGCCTTTTTTGAATTCCAAACTCATATCCTCTATATCCAGTACTTCACCCTGCCGTACAAGGAAATAACGCTGGCAAAGGTCCTCGACCCTTATTACTACCTTGTCTTCTTTCAATTCAGGCAGTGGTACTTCAGGTTTCATATCCTTCAGGAAATCTTCAATAAGGTCATCCGGGTTCCCCTCTGCTACGATCTTGCCTTCTTCCAGCCATATCACCTTATCTGCAAGATAACTGTGTATCTCAGGTAAATGAGAGACAATTATGGTAATGATCCCGGTATTCTCCTGGACCTTCTTGATCGTATCAAGGACCTCCTGTTTAGTAGCAGGACAGGTCATAGTAGCGGGTTCATCCAGCAGCAGCAACTTGGGATTGGCTGCGATCTGGCGTGCGATCAATAACCTCTGTTTCTCGCCTCCGCTAAGAACCGGTGTGAAATGTTCAGCTTTATGGTCAAGACCCACGAGTTTGAGGAATTCCATGCTCTCGGCATACAGATCATCATAATCGGGATGTTCCCTTGATGGCAGTGCTTCTTGACCCACACGTAATGAATACAGGCGTCTGATAATGTTCTCTATGGCAGACCCGGGCCAGAGACCGAAATTCCTCTGTAAATGGATGGCGGTCATTCCCTTCATCGCCATCATATCTTCATATGGGGAGTCAGGGGTAAGGGTAAGGTTATCCAGTTGTACTTCACCCTCGTTAAAGTGCTCTATACCTCTTAACACCATCATCAAGGTTGTCTTACCGCTACCGCTTCTGCCCATTATCCCGACAATCTCGCCATCGTTCACTTCAAAATTAATACCATCAAGTGCCCTAACTGTGGCATCTTCCAACTCGTAGTCTTTTACAAGATTTTTAACTTTAAGCATCACAGACATCCTCCAAAGGTTTTCATTAAGCCGCTTTTTATCTGAACTTCATTTAACAGGTAATAGTCATTATTAATGAGAGTTATTCTTCATGCTGTGGTTCCATATATTCATTACGGTAATAGCTTATGAGATAGTGCCAGCTTATGAAAATGTTTGTTTCGACCGATACACAAATTTTATGTCAGGGAAACAATAACTATAAAACCATATTGTGATAAACATGAAAGGGTGATTATTATGAAAAAACCAGTTTTCCTGATATGTATACTTCTTGTATCGGCAGTCATTATCTTCTCAGGGTGCGTATCTGAATACGAGGTTACTGAGCCTCCCAAAACCACACCTCAACCGGAAGAGACCAGTACTACTACTGTTACCTCCACCGCTACACAAACGGTAGACCCTATCCAGCTTCTCAGCGGCCCCACATGGTCCTGGAGCAGCAGGGTGAGGATCAAGGAAGTATCCATTTCAGATGATGGGGACTATGTGGGAGGGCTGTCCACCCAGAAGGCTATAATAAAAACGCCCACAAGGAACCTCCTCACAAATATTAAGTGGCCCAAAGCCCAGTTTATCTCCGTATCGAGTTCAGGAGAATATATAGGCATAGCTGATGAGCATTATGTTAAATTATATGATAACAAAGGAGAAGAACTGCATTCCTATAATACAGGTGGCACCATTAATCAGATAGGTGTGCTGGATAATGGCAATTTGATCCAGGGCGGTGAAAAGTCACCGCAGTTATCTGCTGTGGGTGTCAAGGGTAATGAAGTATGGAACTGGAAACCCGGCATATCCACTGCAGAGGTCCTGGTATTTGATTATTCGGCCGGCGGCCAGAACCTGCTGGTAGGCACCCAGGATGAAATGGTATACTACCTTAACACTGAGAGTAAGTACATGTACATCTGGTTCAAGGACGTATCCGGTGAAGTTGAAGATGTAAAGATGTCAGATGACGGTGAAAAGCTGTATGTCCTGACAGATGATAACAAGATACATTCCTTTGACAAATATGCAAATAAGAACTGGGAAAAGGAAATTGATATTAACACTGTTGAGATCGAGATCAGCCCGGACGGGAATTATATCCTGACAAAACCCTACAATGCAGCCGATAGTTTTTCGTTCAAGAACAAGGTTTATCTGCTTGACCTGAACGGCAATGTGAAATGGATGAAACAGATGGATTCGGACGTAGGAGTTATCGGAATATCAGATGACTCGAAATATGTGGTTATCAGTGAGGGCAGGGACCTGAGAATGTATAACCTGAATGGTGATGAACGGGCAACATACCATCTTGATAGCAAATACGGGATGTTTTTCGTATGTCTCGACATGACCCCGGATGCCAGTAAAATGGCCCTTGGCACAACAAACTCACTGTTAGTATTCGGGTGATCCCGGATACTACTCTTTTTCTTTTATCAGCACTGCCCTGGCAGGCCCACCGTCACCGTTAGCGATCTTTAGCGGCAGGCATACTAAAAAATAATCCCCTGCTTCCACATCTGTCATTTTAAGCCCTTCGATCACTACGACACCTGCATTCAGCAAGGTGTGATGGACCTCATATTCCTCATCCAAAGTGCCTATGGATATAGCATTGGTACCAATCGTCTTGATACCGATATCTACGAGGTACCTGGCACATGCCGCCGTAAGATATGCCCCACAAGAGGCGCTTCGGCCGCCTTTCAATAAGATAATTTCCCCTGCTTCAAGCGGACCTATATCACCGGCTTCTATGGGCCTGTTAATGGAAGATAAGTCCAGTACCCTTGCATTACCTACAAGCGTGTTCATAGGCAGCCTGTCAATTCCGGCCCCGCCACGTATGAGGTGCAGGGGCGGGTCCACATGGGTACCGGTATGGGTTCCGAGAGTGATACGTGAAATGTTGTAGGAGTCACCTCCATCAAGCCCTGATACCTTTGTGATCTGTGGCCCGGTATCTCCGGGGTACATCTCCATATCCGGGTGGATGGTCCTGGAGATGTCGATCACTTTCATACCATCAGCTCAAAACCTACTGTGGGCTGCTGTAGTCCGAAATTTGTAAGGACATCGGGGTGTATCTCACCAAGTGTACCGATCTCGTTCCCATCAACCATAAGCGCTGCACGCCTGCCTTCTAAAAATGCAGGATCGTCGGTCCCGGTGATCGAGTATTCTAATCCTCTCTCACGCATAACAGCATCGACCACACCCCTTACTTCAGTAAAATTAGATGCGGGATGGATACTTACTGCTGCCAGGTGTTGTGTGGTAATACCATCCACTACCACATCCCCAACCTCAAAGATACGCTGTGGCAGTTCACGGTGCTGGTTCAATGACAGTATCTCCATCAGGTTCGGCAGGATAGTGGTCCTGAGCATGGTCTGGTCCTCACTGATCGGATGCTTTAGGGGGGTGGCCTTTTGGTCCGGACTGCGCAGCATGTTATTGTAATGTACCTTTTCGCTTGTCAGGGTAAAAGGCATTACCTGGTTATATCCTAATCCCGGCATTATCTGTAGTATCTCATTGCGCCTGATGGATATAGGGTGCTGCTTCCCTACAGTTACGGTCTTTGGGATAACAAGAGGTATATTATCATACCCATATCCGATCGAAATATCCTCCAGGATATCCCAGGTATGCAGGATATCTGCCCTGTATGCGGGGGAACTTACATCAATGGATCCTTTTTCGTTTATAGATGCCCCGAACCTCATGCGCTGAAGTTGCTCTACGATCTGTTGGGGCGTGAGGTCAATACCTATTAGTGATCTTACTTCATCTGCTCCAAGATTCCAGTGTTCAGGTGTCAGGTCAGGCGTGATGATCTTATTTTTGATACCATTCTCAATATTGTTCTCTATACTGTCTTTAATACTGTTGTCGATACTATTCTCAATAGTCACCGTCCCGATGTTACCGCCCCGCTCGGCCAGGGAAGTTACCACGATATTAAGTGCTGTATATACATTCTGGTCCAGACCGGTCACATCAATGAACAGGTCGCGGGTTCCATGGCTGACCCTGGTAAGCTGTCCGTTGATAATAGGCGGAAATGAAAGTACCTGGTCTTTGGCATCAAGTATCAGGGGGTATTTATCGAACCCCTCCATGAGATGTGCATATTTCACTCCCTTAGGATGGTGTTCAAGTATCTCCTGCATGGTCATGGGTTCTTCAAAATCCAGGGGCACAAAACTAAGATCCGGATCCGCGGCCACATACCTGAATGGTGGTTCAATATCGCTCATATCATGTATGCCAATGGAAACTTTCTTGCGGTCCCTGCCCAGGCCCCAGTGCAGGTCCTCCTGGAGTGCCATCAGACTCTCAATGCTGTAATCATTGAACTCAAGTCCACTCACCACAGCACAGCCCAGGTAAGGCCGGATATTCTTGATCCCATCGTCCAGGGTGATCCTGATGCCAGAATCCTTTACATTATATTCAGGCAGACCGGTATGTATATCAAGAAAACCCCTCATTGCCCTGGCAACACCTTCGGGACTGTAAAGGTCAGGTCTGTCAGGGAAGAATTCTATATCTATGTGGTCATCTTCGATACGTTCGATATCTGCACCGATCATGGGAACCCGGTCGATAAAAGTGTCTTTGTCTGTCCCGATAAGTGTTTCAATATCTTCGTAGTACAACGTGATTACTGGCATTTTGATGACTCCTGTTACAATTATGCTGCTGAAATATATTACTTAGGTATATGTGTATCAAATAAATGTCGGAATAACTGGATTTTGGTATCCCCTTCAAAAAGCATGGTATTTTGACTGGATTTACAGGATGTTGACGTTGCAGTATATCCTGTCGATCCGGTCTAATAATTTTTAAATTACCCTTAGATTTGAAGTGGATACGAATTTTGGAACAATGCTGGCATGGTTCCGGCTAAAGAACTTATTTTATACACCGATTTTTACACCCATTTTTACATCTATTTTATATTCAGTTCGCTCTTTAGTTCAGCAAGGGAAGCAATGCGTTCTGCAAAAGCATTATGGGTGTGGATACTTTCTTCATTGATCTGTTTAATGGTTATGATGGCCTCATCCGGCAGGTCAGTAAACTCATGTACGATCTTTTTAGCCATTGTCCTGACACAGTCCTCAACGAACTTTGGGTTCTTATGGGCTGTTTCCACAAGCATTGCCTCATCATTGCGTTTGAGTAGTTCGTATATATTG
>JAUWRA010000163.1 GCA_030610815.1 Methanosarcinales archaeon | reverse complement strand
AATAAGCGAATTCCTGAGATCGATTTTGAGGAGTTCAAACTCCATGAGATGAGAAAAGGTAACAGGGGAATGGTTGGGGACACATATTTCGACCTGCTCTTTGTCAGGGACTGGGACCAGGTCAGTGAACCACTGGGCAGGGGCACTGACCTGGGTCATGAGACCATAGAGGCGGTGGTAACGGATTCTGAACTTGCTTTTGACAGCCCCTCGGTCTATAAGGTGGACCATCCAGAGATCGGGTATGTGTTATCCTACACCCATACCTATGCCGGGCAGGCACTGGCAGGCGAGAGAATAGAGGCCAGGGGCATGGTGGAAGAGGTGAATGGTCTCAAGCGGCTGGTCGTGGGTACCAGCAGGGAACCAAAAGGTGAATGGATCCGCTCGCTGACCCTGCTTGGGTCTTCCAGACAATAGTAGTATGCTGAACTGTATCTCAAGCAGCGGGAGAAATTTAATATAAATGCAAAGAGCGCAAAGTGGTCATATGATATCTAATGAATATAATGTTCTTGATTATACTTTCGTATTGCCACATCAAAAATAAGATAATATGCTCCGGTGATCGAGGGGATTGAAAAGTGCGGTAAAGGAGGATCTGAAAAGCACAGCCACGACCGCACGAAGCGCGCACAGGCGACGGAAATACGGGCGGTGTGTTTGATTATTTTACAAATGGAACAACAGTGCACTCAATGGACAGGATATGAAAATGGTTTGCCCCATCCTGTAAATCCCGTCTAATACTTACCCACTTAATGTTGGGGAGAAACATAAGCGCTCAGCTATCGTGTGAAATCAACACGATATTTAGGATGCAGTTTCCTGCTGGATTTTTTCGCGTATCCACGAATCAAGCAAAACCTGGCAGATCTGCTTTTTCCCTCTGGCGATTTTCGTAAGTTTATCTGAAAGCTCGTAATCAATTTCCAGAATTATCTTATGTCCCTTCAGATGCACCTCAATTTCAGGAGACTTTTTATTATTTTCTGACGGCGATAGACATTTAAAATTAAGTTCCTCTGATACTATCCTAATTTTATCAACGATTGAATAATAAAATTTATATATTATGTGATTTATATTATAATGCATGGCAAAAGGTAATCAGTCAATCAATAAATCACTAGCAAAGGACATAGAAAATGGTCATATTGTCCAGGAATTGCCAGAAGTTGAATTTGAAGGGCGGATGTACTCGTTATTCACACCCATCTCTCCGATTCATTGTATCCTCTGTGAAAGTCCCTTGAAACCTAACGAATACTATAATCGATTCGCAATTTCAAGCTATGGCATCATACGATGCCCAGTTACATATTGGATATGTTCAAATCCAGACTGCAAAAAATACCACCATGACAAGTTAATAGGTGTTACCGGATCAGCAAATTACAGCGATGAATACAATGAAAAAATGAAATGTGTAAGATACGACGGTAGGTGCACGTTATGGAATTCACGCATTACTGGTGAAATATTCACTGAGGGTTTAACTGATACATCAGGAAGAGCACCATGTCCAACAACTTTGTGGAAATACGAACAAAAACAAGGCAAAATCTCAGCCCAGGAACTGACAAGTCAGGATATTGATTTCAATGGAGTATTGCACATCGATGGACATTGGGTTAAAACTGGATGGAGAAATTATATCGAAGCTCAACTGGGAAAGGAATTAACCAACCGACAGTGGAAAAGGCTGAGGTATAAAGTTATTTATGTTGTAGCTACAGAAGATAAAGTCGTCCTGGATTTCCAGATAACTAACATTATGCCAAGTTATCTTGAATTGGTTCCGCTTCTAAACAGAATTAAATCTCGCATACCTAATGGAGATATTTCAAAAATTGTTTCCGATGAAGATAGTGCAATAATTGGTGCAGTGACACACGTTTTACCTAATGTCTCACATTCATTCTGTGTATTTCATCAAGTGCAAAATGTTGCTCAGAAATATCTTGATGAGTTTGGAAGCATTGAAAATATTCCTTTACACGAAATCGAGTTGTATGAACTTGCAAATGATTTAATTCTTGCTGAATCCGTTATCGAGTCAACGATATGTTATAAGAAAATTATGAAGCGGGCTTCAGACATGGATTTGTCAAAAGCATCGAAAAATGTGGTTTCATATGCTGAAAAAATATATTTTAATAACAGGAAATTGCTGGAGAAAGGATTCACTCCAGAAACTAACAATGTGATGGAGCAGCTGTTCTCTTTGATAAAAGATGTTATGAATCAAGCCAGATCGTTTAAAATCGTTGACGGACTAGCTAATTTTTGTTATAATTTATTCATATCAGTGAATAAGCGGTGTTTTAATACTGGCGTATGGAGAGGTTTATCTCCTCTAAGTCGAGCTAAAATCAAGTACGGCTGAGATTTAATTATATTATTTGTCAATTGTCTTAGTGGTAACTATCTCATTTTACCTTGAAATTTTATACTGTTTGAGGACGTTGGATATTTTTGTTTATCATTTAATGAAGACAGTTGAAATATTTAGGTTAGATATGTTTGGTTTGGACGCATATTTGGTCCAACCAGAAGAAAATAAAAAGTCTCGTAAAGCTTTAGTGAAATGAGTTATTATAAAAATATTCATGAGATGCAATATAAATAATGAGGGTTTTACTACTTCTACAACAATAAGTTCGAATACGTTGTTTCATTTCACCAAGAATAAGGAAAATATCATAAGCATCCTCAAAAAAGGGTTTAAACCACATCTTTGCCTAGAGAATTTAAATTTCGTCCTTTCGGATATTCCCAATGAGGAATCATCAGAAAAATTGGAACATGCTATCCCAATGGTCTGCTTTTGTGATATCCCATTATCACAATCTAAGAATATCATGAAAACCTATGGCGACTATGGCATTGGTCTAAGCAAAGATTGGGGTAAGAAAAATAATATCAGTCCAGTGCTCTATGCTTATCAAGAATCTGCAATTGTTTCTGCTATCGAGCAAATGTGGGTTAAGCTTTTTAATGAAGGCAACTTTGCTAACGAATTATTTGACGACATTTTCTGGATATATTGTTTTGTAAAGGAATACGAAGGAAAATTATGGGATAAAGAAAAAAGAAAATATTCTAACAAAAATACTCGTTTCTACGATGAACGAGAGTGGCGATTTGTACCTAATCTTAAATATTTTATGGCTTATTGCCTGCATAAAAGAGAATTTCTTGAGGAATCACTATGCGACAAAAAAAATCGTGAACTTGAGATAACGGTTTTGAACTTTAGAGCATCAGATGTTAAGTACATAATTGTATCTTCAAATGTGGAAATTATGGATATCATCAGTGAGATTAAACAAATGGATCGCTATAATGAACATGAAAAATGTTTATTATTCACTAAACTAATTTCTGTCAATCAGATTGAAGAGGACTTCTGAAAACTCTAAACATTAAATGAATATTTATTGTTATTTAATTAACTCGAAGTAATCCACACCGTTCCCAAGAACGGCGCCTTTTAATTACTAATTTTACTATTTTAACACATTTTAACACAACGCCTGTCGCTATCGAAAACTAACCCACCACACCCCCATCACCAATAAGTCCCCCATTTCCCTTACTCCAACCACCCCATTCAAACCAGCTAACAATCCCCCCTCATTTTCCACCCAGGCCTAACCTTCCTTTATAAACCTTAATAGACCATTCTCCCTTAATGCCCTGGAACAGTACAGCGGACCTGCCAGAAAATATCAGGAAAACCCTCCCAGCCGAAGCGCAGGAAATATTCCTGAACGCATTCAACAGCGCATGGAACGGTGGGTGCAAGGACTGGGGTGTTAGAGAATACGATATAGAAGCCTGCGCATTCAAACGAGCATGGGGCGCAGTGAAATACTCTTACCGTGTAGATGGCGATAATTGGGTCTCAAAAGCAGCCATTAACACAGAGCCCACACCCTTCATTATCGCAGCTGCAAATAACCCCATGCTCATCTCAGGCCCGCTAATCCAGGTCAATAAGAAAAACCTCAACGACTGGGGAATCCCGGCCGAGGAAACCGAAAAAGTCAAAGCCGGTCTGCTCGGTGTACCGCTCAAGAAATGCAGCGGTGCAGGTGCTATTTTCAACGAACATTCCTGCGACTACAACTGGAAGCCCGAAGACGAGATCGGCCAGATCGTCTCAGCCCATACACATGACGGCTGGATCCATGCCACAGCAAAAGTCACAGACCCGACAGCTGACAGCAAGATCAGGTTCGCCGATGCATTCAGGCGGGCCACCACATCCATCACGAACCGGAGCCCCAAAAACATAGGTAACGGCAAATTCGAGAACATCATGGTCAGGGAAGTAGTCAGCGACTCCAGCGAGATTGTGCGCCATATCATCAGGGAAGAGGCCGACAGCCAGAACCGCAGGATCAACTACGGTAAAGTAGGCCAGGCCGTCTTTAACAGGCAGCTGGAGAAAGCAACAGTAGGAATGGACCCCAGGTTTGAACATCACAAACAGAAGATCATGCAGGTGTATGGGGAATACTCAGAATACTATGTCGGCTCGCACATCCGGGACATGGTGCTTAAGATGCTCAACAGCCCCCTTCCGGTCAGTGTCAGGCCAGTCGGCGGTGTGTACTTCGTAGCTAATACCCATGCAGCACTGGTTGAATCCCTGGAAGAGGTCGTTACGGATATCAATGCATGGGGCGTGCCGGGAACAGGCGATGCAGTGTTCGAATCAGTCCCGATGCTGGATGTTGAGAAACAGCGCAAGCTGATCTTCGATAAGTACGAAAGCCAGTGCGCATATTCGGTAGACATTA
>JAUWRA010000145.1 GCA_030610815.1 Methanosarcinales archaeon | reverse complement strand
GTCGGCATTGATATTTACCATAAACTCAAGGAAAAAGCCGGTTATGTGAAGTGGCTACCAGGTCGAAAGGAGTATTTCTGTCTTATAAGTAAATCCGGATTTACTGAAAATCTGAAAAAGACAGCAAAAATGGATGGGGTTTTGCTGCTTACTCTTGACGATTATATGGGTGTGAATGTGTAATGCTGTGCCAGCAATACCGGGCCTATGCTGTGGGTGTATCTGGAGCGAAGCCCTGCGGGTCACCTGTGCAGAAGCGGGCGCAGAGTGAGTATTATCACGGGTGGGATGATAGGGAACCCATAAGGATTTTAAATAAAAGTATATGCTTAGGTTCATAGAGATTACAAACCGGGAGGAAAACATGCCAGGATGGAGAGGAACTATACTAAGAATAGATCTCACGGCTGAAAAGATAACAAAGCAACCTCTTGACAGGTTGGTTGCCAGGAACTTCATTGGCGGAAGAGGCTTCAACTCGCTGACCCTGTTCAAAGAGGTGAAACCCGGCATCGATCCCCTGGGTCCGGAAAACGTCCTGTGTCTTGCACCAGGTGCTCTTACAGGCACAGGCCTGGCCCTTTCAAGCAGGATAGAGGTCAGCACCCTTTCCCCATACAGCGGTATATTGGGCGATGGGAATGCTGGCGGGGATTTTCCGACATTCCTCAAGCGCGCGGGCTATGACCAGATCGTGATAACCGGTAAGGCGAAAAACCCAGCTTATCTCTGGATAGATAATGAAAACGTCGAACTGCTGGATGCCTCCGAACTCAGGGGTAAAACAACCTGGGAAACCACCGATATCCTGAAGAAAGTCCATGGCAAAGATGTCAAGGTGGCCTGTATCGGTCAGGCAGGGGAAAACATGGTCCGGTTCGCAACTACCATGTTCGATAAGCATGCTTCGGCAGCACGTGGCAGCGGTGCCGTCTGGGGCTCAAAGAACCTGAAGGCGATAGCTGTCCGTGGAACAGGGAAGGTGGAACTGGCAATGCCCGAGGACTTCAAACAACTGGCAAAGGAGGACAGGCAGTTCTTCCTGAAGGACAAAGTGCAGCGTGAGGTCATTGCAGTATACGGCTCGCATATCGGTATGATGCACTGGAAACCTGGCAAGAGGTATTTCGAGAAATATCTTTCCGGTGGTGAAGTTCCTAAAGTCTTGGGACCCGAGGCATGGAAGGAGTACGAGATTGGAAGATACGCCTGCTACGGCTGCCCGGTCGGGTGTAAGAACACGTACCGGATCCCGGAAGGCAGGTATGCCGGTGAAATTAATTCTGCTCTTGAGTTCGAGTGCATCCACTGCCTGGGGACCAATTGTGGGATTGAGGATCCCATAGCCATAATGGAGATGGAGAACTTAGCGGATAAGCATGGAATGTGTGTGATCGGTCTTGGTAATACTATAGCCTTTGTCAAAGAACTATACAACCGTGGGATCATAACCAGAAAGGACACCTGCGGGCTTTCGCTGGATTGGGAGGACAGGGATTCCCAGTTTGAGCTGATACGCCAGATCGTATCAAGAGAAGGGTTCGGAAACCTGGTAGCTGAGGGGATGTACAGCTTTGCAAGAATAACCGGAAGGGGGGCGATGGATTACTGTTATCATGTCAAAGGACTCAGCCGCGGCCCCCATCCACCTGGAATTTTTTCACTTGCACATGCGACCAGTACAAGAGGCGCAGACCACCTTAGGGGACGGATATGGGCAAGTGGCGAGAATGACCAGGGACTGGTACGAGAACCCGTGGATAGAGAGTTCATGCCAGATGTGCATGATGACCCGGTTCGGGCACTGACCATCGGTGAGAGGGTTGCAACGATAGCGGATGCGATAGGACGGTGCAAAGGAGCGGTGATCAGCTGGGCCGCAACCGTGCCTCTCATCCGGAGATATCCGCTTCTGGAGGGTGTGGGCAAACTCCTGACCACGGCCACTGGTTTTGAATTTACCGGAGCACAGCTGGAAGAAGCTGCTGAAAGGATATACATTATTGAAAGGGCTTTCAACATCAGGCAGGGGATAACGAGGAAGCATGACCGTATGCCGCAAAGGGTCGAATTGATTGGAACTCTTCAGGGAGATGAGGAGTTGATGGAACACGATAGAATGCTCACTGAGTATTACCGGATGCATGGATACGACCTGGAAACCGGTATTCCTTCGAGAGAACGGCTGGAGAGTTTGGGTTTGAAGTTTGTGGCAGATGAACTTGAGGCGCACGGTCCTTATCCGGATTGGGATGGTCCGCCGCTCTGGTCCCTGGAGGGGTATCCGCATGGGAGGGGCGTGCATGAGTAGAATTTGTAAACGAACCCGGGTGAAATGCGGAATAATTATGTTAGTAAGGTTGAGGTTCAAATAGCCGGTTGTGCTGCCCGCAGTCATGTCGATCGTTGCAAATGAACCCTGGGAGGATACGGTTGTTTCGGCGAGGATCGAGCCGTAGACGTTTGTGACTGTGCCTTTGGCGTTGTCGATGGTGCTGCTGCTGAAGAATGTTGAGGTGCCGTTCCGGTTCAGGGGGTCGCCTTCAGTTACAGTGGGTACGGTTGCCAGGGAACTTTCGAAGAGGAGGTCGAACTGTGCGCCGGTGATTGGGGTGCCGGGGGTGACTGGGATGGTTTGGGTTAAGGGGGTGACTGGGATTATTTGGCTGGAGGAGGGGGAAAAATGTAGATGTGAAGATTTCAATCTCTCAGTGGAATAGGCTAAGCTGCCTGATCTGCCGTTCATCTCTGTTATCTTGCATATCATGTTAATGTTTAAACGCGGGGGTATGTCAATTGCTAACCCCCATAGGTAATTTTATATAGATTTTTGATATAATGGGCCCGAGAATCCTTCAACGAACCCTGAGATTTGATTGTTATTACATAAACGAGTTTGGCGATAAGGATCGAATAAGATTGGAATTCTATCTGACAGCGACCGAACATCTAAAGACAGAGGATGTGATGGTGAAATCTCCTTTTATAGAGACACATCCAACCATTTTCAGTGTTTATTCCCTGGAAGATTTGATGGCACGAAAGTTCGTTGCCCTGTACAACCGGATGGAGGGGAAGGATATTTACGATGTATGCTACTGCCTTGATACCGATTTTGATAAAGAGAGCCTGCTAAAAGCATTGGATATCATGCTTGACTTTTACAGGATTGATAAAGGCGATTTCCGAAACGAACTTGTATTAAGGCTGAGGAATGCGAAAGAAAATAGTGGTTTTATTGGAAATTCAGCAAATCATTTTATACCCCTGAACCTGAGACCAGATTGGAAGCTTTTTATTGACACGCTGCCCTTAAAGATTGAAAGGGTGCTGGGGTAAATGTTTGGGATGGTACCGTAAATGTGGGATTAATGGGGTTGGCGCAAATTTTAGTGACCTGTCAGATGGTTTTTGGCCATATCGGTACCCTTTAAACCACCGTTTCACCGAAGTGATAGGCGGTAACTGTCAGGTCCAGGATTTTCACAAACATCCCAGCACGGATGCACATAGTGGAAAAATATATAGACACAGATCACACAGATTGATAGTGGTTGTGAAAATCAGTGTGATATGTGAAATCTTAGTCTACATTAATCTTGCATTTGACCATACTCTTTGAAGTGGATACTCGGATTTGATTTTTTAGACGCTGGTTTACATGATCAATACAGATTTACACATTTAAGACCTTCCAGCCGCGAAGAATTACATAAAAATCAAAATAATATTCTTTTTTACTAGTACTTTGCTCTGAAAACAGCATTTTCATGCTCGTGGGTGTCCTGAAATGTCATGAACGCTTACTTCGAAAATGACTACATTATGTCATTATATTCTTCTGAAATAAAAAGAAGTTCAGACAAGCGCTGATTCTACTCGAACAAGCCGCGCTTTAATATCAGAAATCTCTGCTGTAAGAGAAACAAGCCGCTCCTGTGCATTAACATCGTGTTTTGTCATTACATTTGTAAGTTGAGTCAAATTTCGGTTTGTTTCAGATTTGAAGTCTTTTAGGATAGATGTATTATCATCTATTTTTACAATCATCACATCTTGCTTTTCAATCATTTGACCCATTTTATTGTTCGCTATATCGAGACGTTCACCCAGTTCTTCGGTCATGTCCCCGCGCTTAATTTCAAAATAATCAAAATCTCCGCTTACGTCCTCGAAACTGACCTCCAGTTCCTCCACCTCGATGGGGGGTTCCTTAATATTGATCAGCTTAATAAAAGAGTTAATGCTTGTTTTATTACCTTCACATATAATCTTCACATCATATGGCTTGACATTCTCAACAATGCCTGTAAGCTTCATTTTACGTGCAGCCCGCTCAACAACGTCCCTGTAGCCTGCCCTCTGTACTTCGCCTCTTGCAATTATAACTGCCTTTATCTGCATAGCCTTCATTCCATTTTTAGCATTAACTGTTATTCCTATCTATTACTTTTATTGATAAAAGCATTTCCTTCAGAAAATTTTTTAGTTTAAATCCGAATTAAATTGTTTGCAATATTTTGCTACAATTCGAATGAATTCTCTATATGATCCTTAACAACCCTACATCAACATTGGAGATTCAAGTGAAAATCAAAATCAATCATGTCACTGCGCAAAACACGGCGCATTTTATACGACTCACTTTCCGCAGAAAAATGAATATGCTTATTATTTTTCCGATAGCTTTTTTTTAAATATAACTATATTATGTTTTATAAGTTTGTGTTATGTATAGGCAAATTCGCGGCGTTCCTGGCATCGTAACGAATCATTCATGAACAAATAATTGATATAAACGCTATCATAAGAATGTATTGGATTTTTGTTAATACCTGCGGAAAGTCAGATACAAAACCAGGTTGGTCATGTCCATAACGCCCTGTTTGTGAACAAACACCAATTTGAACCTATAAACGCCAGCGATCTCCACAGCGAGATATCCCATCCGGAAATACTCGCAGTGAAAGTCCGGCGCAACTGTTGACCCTGTTCTTAAGCCACAGGTTCACCAAAGTAATAAGCGGTAACTGTCAGGTCCAGAACATTTATGTCGCCATCCTGGTTCACATCATAGCGCGGGTAGGGTTCTTTTACAGTTGTACCGATCTTCTGGCCAATTAGTGTTATATCCAGAATGTTAACAATACCATCTTCATTTACATCCCAGTGCGGATGCACATCATTGATCGAGATGGTGTGCCGGGCTGTCACTTCATTCGTCCCGTCGCTTACAGTCACATCAATTGTGTGAACACCTGCACTCCCGTAATTGGTCTTCCACGTGTAGCTTGATTGTGTGCTTTTAGTGACCCCATCGATCCTTATGGTATAGCTCAATTCCTGGTCGTCTGCATCGGTTGCATCGACAGCTATAGCGATTTTATCTTTTTCATTGTAGACTGCACCATCCACAGGACTGAATGCAGTGATAACCGGTGCATGGTTCATTTCATTCACGGTTATCGTGACGGCTTCCGAGTCGCTGAGGGGGCCATCAGTTACTTCGAAGGTAACTACATAGGTTCCTGCCTGGCCATCCACAGGCGTCCATGAAAATGCTCCTGATTCAGTATTGAAGTTCGCACCGCCTGGCAGGCCGGTGGCAGAGTATGTTAAGCTGTCACCGTCCACATCTGATGCGCTGACTGTGAAAACCAGTGCAACTTCTTCATCAACAGATCTGGCACCAATGGGATCCATAACTGGCGCATGGTTATCCTCATTTACAGTGATGGTGACAGCTTCCGGGTCGCTGAGGTAGCCATCAGTTACTTCAAAGGTGACTACATAGGTTCCTGCCTGGCCATCCGCAGGCGTCCATGAGAATGCTCCTGATGCAGTATTGAAGTTCGCACCATCTGGCAGGTCGGTGGCAGAGTATGCCAGGCTGTCGCCGTCAGCATCAGATGCGCTGATGGTGAATGCCAGTGTATCCTTTTCATCAACAGACTTTGCACCTATGGAACCCAGCTCGGGGGCGGTGTCGATAAGCACGGTTGCGTTGGTGAGGGTGTAGGGGGCAGCGCTGGAATCAGCGTCGCTGATTATTACATTGCTGAGGTTGAGGTTCAAATAGCCGGTTGTGCTGCCTGCGGTCATGTCGATCGTTGCAAATGAACCCCGGGAGGATACGGTTGTTTCGGCAAGGATCGAGCCGTAGACGTTTG
>JAUWRA010000059.1 GCA_030610815.1 Methanosarcinales archaeon | reverse complement strand
ACGGTAAAACATATGCCCGGTCATGACCTGAACCCCGATGGCACCGATACACGACAGCACATGGATGCCGGTGCAAGGGTAGTACTGGGTGTAACCCACTCAGGCACAGCAAAATTCATCCCTGGGACCGACCTTGGAAATGCCCTTGATGAACTGGCCAACAGCGGCATGGACTATGCAGTGGTCGAAGGGTTCAAGGACAGCCGCCTGCCAAAGATCGTACTGGGAGACCTGGAACTGCCGGATGAGGTGGCAAGGCTGGATAGTGCCGTTGACCTGGCAGATGAAGTACTTACAAACCTGCTAGACATTATAGAGCAGCAGCCTGAATACCATACCCTGGACTCCCTCATAACAAAAGTGCGGCAGAACCCCAGGATCGCAGAAGCAGGAGCTATCGGAAGTTTTACAGGCATTGTAAGGGAAAAGACAGGGGATATGGAAACAAAAAGCCTGGAATTCGAATCCTACGAAAAGGTAACTGGCAATAAGATCCGACTCATCGAAACCGACCTGAAAGCATGTGAAGGCATCCTGGATGTCAGGATACATCACCGCGTGGGCAGGATAGAAGCAGGACAGGATATCGTATATATCGTAGTTGCAGCTTCGCACAGGCAGCAACTCTTCCAGGCTCTGTCAGATGCCATAGAGCGGGTGAAGGCAGAAGTTCCCATCTGGAAAAAGGAATACACAACCACAGGCGAATTCTGGGTGCAGGACCACCCATAAAACGATTTATTCAATCCTGAACACCTTAATGGAGATATGAAAAAAATATGACGCTGTTTGGTACCAATGGAGTAAGAGGGATAGCAAATTCTGAAATGACAGCCGACATGGCCCTGAACCTGGGAAAGAGCCTTGGCACATATATGCACAGGCACGGCCTTGGCAGCAAGGTGGCAGTGGGCAGGGATACCCGCATCTCCGGGGATATGCTAAAGTCAGCCGCCATCGCAGGACTGCTGTCCACCGGCCTGGAAGTGGTAGATGTAGATATACTGCCCACACCTGCGCTGCAGTACTATGTGCGTGATAATGCTAATGCGGGTGTGATGATAACCGCATCCCACAATCCCAGGGAATACAACGGCCTGAAGATAGTGGCAGGTGACGGTACCGAGTTTTCAAGGCAGGGCGAAGCAGAAGTGGAGCAAATATACTATGCCGGTGAGTTCCATGCTGCAGAGTGGAATGAGACAGGCAATTTTTCCAGTGACCAGACGATCCTCAGGACATACATGGACGGTATCATCTCAAAGGTGGATGCCGATACCATTAGCACAGCAGGTTTGACAGTGGTAGTGGACCCGGGCTGCGGGGCAGGATGCGGAGTGACGCCCATTCTATTAAGGGAACTGGGCTGCAAGGTCATAACCCTGAATGCCCAGCCTGACGGCACATTTCCAGGCAGGGCACCCGAACCCACAAGAGAGGAACTGGGTGACCTTATGAGCACTGTAAAAGCCGCCGGAGCCGACCTTGGCGTCGCCCATGACGGTGATGCGGACAGGGTGGCATTCGTGGATGAAAAGGGTGAGTTCCTTGACGAGGAAGACCTGCTGGCAATAATGGCCGGGCATATGCTCGAAGAGAAAAAAGGCAGCGTGGTCACCCCTGTAAGTTCGTCGCTGAAGGTGCGGGACGTGACTGAATCAATGGGTTGCGAACTCCTGTGGACAGCGGTCGGCAGCATAGACGTGGCCCGTAAGATGATAGAGACGGGTGCGGTATTCGGTGGTGAGGGGAATGGTGGCCTTATCTTCCCGGAGTTCCAGTACTGCCGGGACGGTGCAATGACCGCAGCCAAGATGCTTGAGATACTTGCATCAGGCAGGAAGCTTTCAGAACTGAAACAGGGAATCCCTGAATACCACAATACAAAGAAAAAGATACATGTAAAGAACCAGAAAGAAGTGGTTGAAATGCTATTGACCCTGGACCTGTCCGGAGATGTCGGGGGTGTAGGTAATGTCGGAGGTTTAGGGGATGTCAAAGTGGACCGCACGGACGGGCTCAAGTTATGGTTTCAGGACGGCTGGATACTGATCAGGCCCAGCGGAACTGAACCGCTGGTCAGGGTATATGCAGAATCCAGCACAGCCGGACGCACAGCCGAACTGGCAGGATATGGTACAGACCTTGTGGAAGAGGCCGCCCGGAAAGTACGGTAAGAGGAGGAGTAACAATATGGATGTAGTAACAAAATTTTATGTTGAAACAGACCTGCCCATTAAAGAAGCGGCAGGAGCCATTGCAGCCGAGCAGTCAACTGGCACGTGGACAGAGGTCAGCACCTTAAAGGAAGGTGACCCTGCACACCGGCTGGATGGAAGGGTACTGAAAGCTGAAGGTACAACTGTGGACATTGGATTCCCTGTGGAACTGTTCGAACCCGGCAATATCCCACAGTACCTCTCTGTCATCGCCGGTAACCTGTTCGGCCTGGGTGCATTAAAGAATATCAGGCTTGTTGATGTGGAATTTCCAGACGAACTGGTAAAGGCACATTCAGGGCCGCGTTATGGTATTAAGGAAGCCCGCAACATCCTGGGCGTGCATGAGCGCCCCCTGGTGGGTACGATCATAAAACCAAAGGTTGGCCTTAATCCAGAGCAGACTGCACAGGTGGCATATAACGCTGCAATGGGGGGTCTTGACCTGATAAAGGATGATGAGACCCTGACAAACCAGCAGTTCTGTCCACTGGAAGAACGCCTGGCAAGGGTCATGGATATGCTCGATAAGGCCGAAAACCAGACCGGGCAGAAAGTGTTCTATGCAGTCAACGTGACCACAGGTGCCGCACAGATAGTGGAAAGGGCACAAAAGGCAGTGGAACTGGGTGCCAATATGGTTATGGTGGACGTGCTTACATCAGGATTTGATGCACTACAGGAACTGTCTGCCAACATCGATGTACCGATCCATGTGCACAGGACCATGCACGGTGCCATGACACGTAACAAGAAGCACGGAATTTCCATGCTGGTAATATCAAAGCTGGTCAGGATAGCAGGCGGTACCAATCTTCATACAGGAAGCTACCATGGTAAGATGGATATTGATACTACAGAGAACGACCGCTGCCGGGATGCCCTCAGGTGCGAGTGGGCAGGTCTCAAAGGTATGTTCCCGGTTGCCTCAGGCGGCTTAAGCCCGCTGAACGTGGCACCCAACCTGGACGGCTACGGTACGGACTGCATTGTACAGGCCGGCGGCGGCGTGCACGGACACCCGGAAGGTACTACCTCCGGTGCCAGGGCTATGCGCCAGGCAGTGGATGCATGGGTGGAAGGAACGTCCATAAACGAATATGCTAAAAACCACCCTGAACTTGAAAAGGCGATTAAGAAATGGGGTTGATATTTATATATTATATCATATCATTTCATAACTATATCATTTTATGACCATATCATTTCATAACAAGAATATAATTACCAATTCATGTTGAGGTGAACTATTTGACATGCCCACATATATCAGGTGTCTGGTGCAAACTGGACCCGAAATTCCATAAGCCAAAGGCTGATGAACTGGAAATGTACTGCTCCAGCGATGATAACTACATCAATTGTCCTGTCTATGAAAAATACACGAGCATAGATGGCAACGGCTGCATTTAAGAATATCTTACTATTAATGACCACGACAGGATATGCCAGTGCTCCAGGCGCAGGTACGATAATTAATGCCATAGCTACCTGGAAAGGTTCAGCCTTCGGGATAGACTTAAAGACAAATGCAATAGTCCGGCTGAATGGTGATGATAAGATCACCGGGACCATTAAAGAAGGAGGTAACCCCGGACTTATCGAAAGATGCGTCGAACTGGTGTTTGAGCGTTTCGGTTACCAGGGCGGTGCCACAGTAGCAACTTCAAGCGAGATACCCATTGCGTCGGGCCTCAAAAGCAGCAGTGCAGCTGCCAATGCTGCGGTACTATCAGCTCTGGATGCCATCGGTGAAAGTATGGAACCCATAGATGCCGCCCTTATCGGTGTACAGGCTGCAAAGGATGCAGGGGTCACCATTACCGGTGCTTTTGATGATGCAGCAGCATCGATGCTGGGCGGTGTGGTGGTCACAGACAACAGGTCGTCAACCTTGATATTAAGGGAAGAACTGGATTCTAAAGTGATGATCTATGTACCCCGGACACAGGTATACAGCTCACAGACAGATGTAGGGCGGTCAAGGCTGATCGCTCCCTGGGTGGATATGGCATACGAACTCTGCATCAAGGGCGAATATGGAAAAGCCATGACCTTAAACGGTTTCTTGTACTGCAGTGCCCTGGGGTTCGACACTGGACCCATGATGATGGCACTGGAAACAGGTATTGAAGGAGTGAGCCTGTCAGGCACCGGTCCCGCATATACTGCATTGGCGAACAGGGAACAGGCCGGCGAACTGGCAGATGCCTGGTCGGCACTGGATGGAAAGGTTATAAGGACAAAGATAAATAATAGCGGTGCAAAGATACAAAGGTAGTGGCCCCTATGAAAAAACTTTCCGAAATTAGAATAGAGATTGAAAACATCGACCGTGAGATTATCAGGTTAATAGGGAACAGGACTAACCTGGCCAGGGATGTACTTAAAGCAAAGAAACATGAAGGTCTTCCTATCAATGATGAGAAACAGAATCAGGCAGTCATGGAAAGGGTTGCAAATATCGCCACCGAATGCGGGCTTGATTCAGGTGAGGTTAAAAAAATCTTTGGAATACTAATAAAGATGAGTATCGAGCGCCAACATGAACTCAGTGGAGAAGGCAACCTACCGTAAAAAACCGCAACAATTATTGGTCGCAGCTATTTTATCAGGAATCTTATCAGGTCCCTGTCCAGCCGGCTTTCACGTTCGAACTTATCAATGATCTGTTCGTCAGATAATCCTTCATCTCTTGACGCTTTTACTTTCTCAAAGAATGCCGGATTTATCTCATAGTACTCATTGATATCTTTTCTATGTCCCCATACATCCCCTTCCAGTAAAGCAACATTTTGCATTTTCAAGAACATCCTGGTGGAGTCTGAAATGGTTTTCATGAATGAACTGGCAACATGTATCGCCTTTAGTTTTGGGCACATGTTTGCCAGGATCATTATATCCTTATTTGACGGCCTGAATGTGAGATGTATCATCTCTTCATTTTTGTTCAGCGTATCAATTTCATCCTTAGAACTTACTACTCTAATTTTCATTTAATTCACAAAATACTAAACATCTTTATAATATTTAAATCTTTACACTTTAGAACAAATATAATATGATATTTAATTATTAAATATTGATTATTAAAAATGTTTCCATGATTATATCAACCAGTAATATAAGTAATACCGCGGCTGTCATGAACAGCAATAGAATATCCCTGCCTGGAATAATCCCTGATGAGTTCCCAATCCTCAAATCCTTCAAGATTTTCCAATAACCCAATCTCTTCAGTGATCTCTGCCAGAAGCCTGTCCCTAAGCAGTTCGGCAAGCTTAATGGCATACTCCTCGTCCATTGGTCGTCCCGCCCCTTTGCATTCTGATACCATTATATCAGGTTTTATAGCCCCATTGGTAAATGCCAGGAAGAACGGGTATGTGCTGCATATCCATGGTCTTTGCTGATATAACATGCAGGTATTGTCAGCATCAATAAATATACAATCTCCACTGTTGCGCCTTTTCAGCACCCATTCAAAACAATGTAGGGTGCCGCTGTCGTCTATGAACTGGGGTATTGATGGTTCACAAACCTCGTCCGGAGTCATCCCCTGGGTGTCCACTATCAGCTGTATCTCATCCGGGAACAGGATGACTGTGTTATCGCCAGACCTGGCACGGCAGCATTCACCACACCTCACACATTCAAAACCTATTGAAACAAGCTGTTTGGCCATTTCATTAATACTTAGCTTGTCTGCCATGGATTTTTTGACTTTCAGGTCACTGACAGCATCCAATATATTGAATCTCATAATCGTATTCCAGTACGGACGGTTTACCGATAAAGTTAATACCTGATATGATCCTAATATATTTTTATATTATTCCGATATATTCCGGTATATTCCAATATAATATTCTGGTGTTGTTATGAAACAAATAATCTTTATTTTCCTTATGTGCTTTATGTTAGCAGTGATTGTCCCTGGATGCCTGGAGACAAAAGAAGCAAGTCCTGCCTATGTTAACCAGACAACGCTTGACAGTCTGGGCTGGACCATGTCAGGTGAACCCCAGGTAGAAAGCATGATCCAGATGGTCGGTGACGTTGAGATAGTTATGAACACTGTCACTGTCAATTACTTTGATGAAGACCTTATGACAGACATTAACCGCCAGATAAGCGACCAGGGTGGTACTAAAGATCCAGGTAACAGTGAGGAGGAATTTTCTTCTTTGTTCATGACTACAAGAGTGGCTTTACCTGCAGGTATTACCTTACCCGAACAGGTACTTACAGGGATAATTGATGCATCCATCCGGAATATGGAACAGGAAAGTGAAATAAAGGAATTCTACCAGGTGGGTGAAGAGAGTGTCACAATAAATTCCGCATCCACTGTCCCGGCCAGATCATATGAGGGCTACATTGAAAGCAGTGATGATGAAAATATAAGGTTTAAAATCCGCGGAGTGATCACCTCCTGGGCTGATGAGGGCACCACCATCATTGTGTTAGGAGTAATACCTGCTGAGGATATGATTGTAAAGGAATCCACAGACGTAATGAGTTCGGGAACCTTTACCATAACTATCAATGAAGAGCAGGAGTACCAGGATATCCTGGCATTAATTCAAAACGTGGAATAAAACTGTTTACCTGATCTTTTTTGCGGCCAGCTCGATGGCAGCGATCAAGCTATCTCTTGGCATTATTGTAGCAACCGGTATGGTAAGCACTTTTTCCACGGTAGGACTGACGATGGGGGCACATACCAGTGCCGTGGCCCCATCCTGTTCTGCCTTTATGGCTGCTATAATCGCCTCTTCCATAGTCGTGGCCGAATATTCACGGATGGTTATCAGCCGATTGTCTATCTGCATCTTTTTCTCAATGATACCGTCAAGTACCGGCCTGGCCGCAATAACAGCTATGAACTCACCATGTTCAGCACCTTCCAGTTTCTTTATGGTTTTCACGATCTCCCTTACGGTCTTCATGTTGGAATCCCTATGGCCAGAGAGTATCTTATAGAGCGTACTAGCAGGTATTCTTGAAACTTTACTGAATTCTGCAGCAGTCATTCTCAGGTCATCCTTTATTACCCGGGATAAAGTTTCCTGGAACATCTCGTCTGATTCAAATGCTGCTTTGATAACTTTTTCGGCTGCGATCATTGCTTCACCTATTTATTTCCAGTTATGCTCAAGCGTTCATTAACACTATAGTATAATTAACCAATTTATTTAATACTTCTGTGTACAAAACAGTCCATAATTGGAAATGGTTATATATGTAGTATTCATGATTTTACATTATAAATAATATGATCAAATTATAGAGGTTTGGAAATGATAATAAATCCATTGAAAATATTTGCAGCAATTCTAATAACCGGAATAATCCTTTTATCAGGATGTACGGCCCCCACGGAAGATGAAGATGAACCGACCGGATTGACCGAACTCAGGTTCGGGTACCAGCCCAGTACACACCAGATCGCATACATGGCCGCAGATGCCAATGGCTGGTGGCTGGAAGACCTGGCGCCATACGGCATTACATCCACCAAGGATTACCTGTTCCCGACAGGTGATCCTGAAATGCAGGCCATGATTGCAGGAGAGATCGATGTGGCTTATGTGGGATCCACGCCCCCGCTGTCTGCAATAGACCAGGGACTTGAGGCAAAGATCGTAGCCGGTGCACAGACACAGGGTTCTGACCTGGTGCTGGCAACTGACCTGCCTTATGAATCTCCACAGGACCTCATAGGTCTCAAGATAGCTACCTTCCCACCAGGAACACTACAGGATACAGTGCTCAGGAAATGGCTTCAGGATAATGATATTGACCCTAAGGAGGATGTGACCATTCTGGGTATGGGCGGTGCAAATGCCATAACTGCACTGGCTTCAGATAATGTGGATGCCGTATTCCTGCCTCACCCCAATCCCACTGTCATTGAGTCAGAAGGGTATGCCAGAGTAATAGTACAATCCGGTGAGATGTGGCCCGATCATGCATGCTGTGTGGTACTTGTCACCCAGGAACTGATCGATGAGCACCCGGACATGGTTGAGCAGATCATAAGGACTCATATCAAAGCCACCCAATATATTATAGATAATCCCGATGAAGCTGCCCAAATATTTTCAGATGATATCGGAGTGTCTTATAACATTTCAAGCCAATCCATACAGGACTGGGACGGAGAGTGGGTTAGTGATCCTAACATTGAACTGGCTACTGCACTGGAATATGCTAAAGTGCAGTATGACCTGGGGTATACGGACAAACTGCTGACACAGGATGACCTGTTCGATCTGAGTTTCTACAATAAGGTAATAGCTGAGATGGGTGAAGAGTAAAGCTCTTCATCCATTAACCCCCTTTTTAGGTGCATGGGGCAATCCCTGGATATAAGGAGACGGATACTTGAAATTACATCCGTAGCATCGGCTATCATCATATGGGAGATCATTGCAAGGATCATCAATAAAAAAATTATCCTGCCCAGTTTCTTAGAAGTAGTTACTGCTTTTCTGGAACTTGCCAGTGGGGACGAACTGTACAGGGATATAATTACGAGTCTCAACTTTTTTGTTATCGGGATGGGAGCAGCCATTGCAGTCGGTATCCCCTTAGGTATCATGATGGGATGGTTCAAGACCTTTGATAAAGCAGTTGACCCGATCATCGAGGTAATACGGCCTATTCCGCCCCTGGCATGGATACCTTTTGCCATCCTGTGGTTCGGGCTTACACAATATGCCGCCGGATTTGTTATCTTTGTGGGAGCGGTGTTCCCCATACTTGTGAACACCTACACAGGATTCAGGAACACACCAAGGGTTCTGGTGGAATCCGGAAAAGTACTGGGTTGTATCAAAAACAGGGACCTGATCTTCAGGATCGCCCTGCCTGCGGCCCTGCCTGCAATTGCAACCGGTGTTCGTGTGGGTATGGGAGTCGGCTGGATGTGTGTGGTGGCAGCAGAAATGTTCGGTGTAAGAACAGAAATGTTCGGTCTAAGTACATACGGCATTGGTTGGAAGATATGGCACTGGAACTCCCTGCATCATATGGACATGGTGCTGACATATATGCTAATCCTTGGCCTGATCGCATTGGTGATAGACAGGCTTTTCAGGTATATCGTGCAGGAATGGTGGCTGAAATGGCAGACAGGGGTTGTTGTATAGAAGGATTATGCTATGCTTTCGATAAAAAACCTCAATAAAACGTACCATACAGAGGAAGGCGACGAAGTCGTTGCACTATTAGATATAAACCTTGATGTGGCTGATAAGGAATTCGTCTGCTTCATTGGTCCGTCCGGATGCGGGAAGACCACACTGTTAAGGATTACGGCAGGACTAGAGAAACCTGACAGCGGGACATTGACCGTGAACAATGAACCCATAACAGGACCCGGGCCGGATAGGGGCATGGTGTTCCAGGAATATTCATTGTTCCCGTGGAGGACGGTACTCAAGAATATCACCTTCAGTCTCGAATTGAAAAAAATCCCAAAAAGTGAAAGGGAAAAGATCGCAAGAGACTTTCTGGAACTTGTAGGGCTGTCAAAGTTCGCTGACAGCTATCCCCATGAACTGAGCGGCGGCATGAAACAGCGTGTGGCCATCGCCCGTGCACTGGTGAATGACCCTGATGTGCTGCTAATGGACGAACCTTTCGGGGCAGTTGATGCCCAGACCAGGAACAGATTGCAGCATGAATTGTTGAATATATGGGAGAAGAAGAAAAAAACCGTGCTGTTCATTACCCACAGTGTGGATGAGGCCGTATTCCTTGCAGATAAGGTGGTTGTGTTCACAGCCCGGCCCGGCAGGGTAAAGGAAGTGATCAGCATCGATCTGCCCAGACCAAGAGAAAGAACCAGTTTTGAGGCGAATGCGGTCCGGGAACATTTATTGGCTACACTGGGCGCAGAAATACAAGCTGCAATAGACTAATATATCCCAGGATAGTAATATTTTAATTTGTTTATTATAAAAAAAATGGTGACTTTATGGAATTATCAGTTCAATCAATTGACATTAATGTAGGTAAACACAAGGTGGTATTAAACAACCAGGATGCAAGGGAACTGGGAGTAATGGCAGGGGACAGGGTCAGGCTCAAAGACCACGGATACCTCACTGCCATTGTCGATACTACTGATGATATGATCAGCCAGGGTACTATGGGGGCATATCATGAGGTCATGGAACTTATCGGCGGGACCGGTACCATTGAGATCACACCTGCCACAAAACCTGCATCTGTCGGAACTATTAAGAAAATAATGAATGCCCAAAAGATCAGTCGTGATGATATCTATGAACTGGTAAGTGATATCGTAAAAGAGAATCTCAGCGATGTTGAGCTGGCTGCATTCATAACAGCAACCCACATGAACTGCCTGCCTGCCCAGGAGACCGAATGGCTGACCAGGGCAATGATCGATACCGGTGAGAAGATCGAGTTCGATACACACCCGATCATGGACAAGCACAGCATCGGGGGCGTACCAGGGAACAAGATATCACTGCTTATTGTACCCATAGTAGCAGCTGCCGGACTACTGATACCCAAGACCAGCAGCCGGGCAATTACAGGCGCGGGAGGTACTGCTGACCTTATGGAAATACTTGCTCCAGTAGAATTCCCGGCAGATGAGATCAAATCCATGACCGAAAAGGTAGGCGGTGTCATCGTATGGGGCGGTGCCACTAATATAGCGCCCGCTGATGATAAACTGATCAGGGTGGAATACCCGCTGTCGCTGGACCCGAGCTGCCAGCTTCTGGCCAGTATCATGGCTAAAAAAGGAGCAGTTGGTGCCGATTGTGTTGTCATAGATATTCCTACCGGGGCCGGAACCAAGATATTGAATGTGGAAGAGGGAAGGGCCATGGCCAGGGGTCTGATCGACCTTGGAGCCAGGCTGGGAATGCAGGTTGAATGTGCCATGACCTATGGTGCTTCGCCGATAGGCAGGACGGTCGGCCCTGGACTGGAGGTAGTGGAGGCCCTTAAAGTGCTGGAAACTATGCAAGGTCCAAACAGCCTGATCCAGAAAAGCGTGGGTCTTGCAGGTCTTATGCTTGAGATGGGCGGCGCTGCCGGGAAGGGGGAAGGTCGAAACATGGCCTATGAGATCCTGAGATCAGGTAAAGCCCTTTCGAAATTGCGCGAGATCATTGAGATACAGGGTGGGAATCCTGATGTGACAGTAAGTGATATTCCTATAGGGGATAAAACGGCACAGATAGTAGCCCCGGCAAACGGATATGTAGTAGAGTTCCATAATAAAAGAATTGTTGAGATCGCCAGGCTGGCCGGTGCGCCCAATGATAAAGGGGCAGGGGTCCTGATACATAAAAAGAAGGGTGAGACTGTCAAGAAAGACGAGCCCATACTGACGATCCATGCAGAAAAGGAATGGAAACTCACCAATGCTATCAACAGTGCTAAAAAAGACCTGCCTATAATAGTGGAAGGGATGTTACTGGAAACCGTACAGGGTCACAGTGAAATATGATCCGGCTTCCAGGGATATTATAACGTTTCCATGGAGATATGACCGAACTTCCATGTAGAGATGGGATCAGGCTTCCATATATTCTGTCATTTTCTTTGAATGCTGCTCGACCAGGGTTGTCTCCAGTTTGAATGAATAAAAGAATATGACCGAACCTTCCGGGACATCATCCCATAGGTGGGTGTCCAAACATTCCTCCCCGAACTCTTCCACAAGGCCCTGGTATGTGGCAGCCTCTATCTTGTCCACGTTTATAGCAAAATCTTCCAATTGTTTTTTTTGGCTGTTCTTTACCCTGTAAACGCCTTTATTGTAGAACAGAGGTGAAACAAATGTGCTGTTACCATTCTGGAGCGTTTCGTCAATCCTGTAAGGATCCAACTCAATGATGTTACCTATTCTGGATATGTCAAGCTTTTCCTCCACACCAGTACCTCCATAGAAATTATGATCGATGCTTATTATTCAAATTCATTAGTTTTACACAATATATAAAATCATGCATTTTTATCATGGTAACTTTAATTATACAATACGTTGTATCTAATTATTGAAATGCAAAATTATTAGGGGCGAGATAATTACCATGTCTGAAAGGAAATATATAATCGAAACCAAGCGTTATATCGGCGATGATGGAAAAATGACCTTTGATAGCTGGACCACATCAGCCAAGATCGTTGAAATAAAACATGAAGATCAATACCTGGTATTCTTCCCGCTTGAAGGGGACCAAGCAGGTAAAAAACATTATATCCCTTTCGCTAATATCCATATTGTGCGTGAACTCTGATCTTAATAGGAATTATTTTCATACTGGATATTAGCTTTGGCTTTCTATTTTTTTCGTATTACCGGATCTCAAGCTTAAGCTTTCTAATTGAGCCTCTGGCAAAACCCACATAACGCCTTTAAAACCACAAATTCTTCTTGTCATTAAAATTTACTTCTAAGTTCTTAGATTGACAAATTTCTGAAAGCACTTGGTGCCCTGATCAAGTCGTGTATTCACACTTTAAAAGCCGTCAATGCCTTACATGCTCAGCCCAATAGGAAAACACATAGCAGACTTTAAAAGACTGGCACCGTTCTTATTAGCTTCCCACACACCGCCTGCCGAATGTTCCCTGCCGCAACCATCGGCAGGGTACCCGGAATCACTATTTATTCAGTTCCGTCTTG
>JAUWRA010000092.1 GCA_030610815.1 Methanosarcinales archaeon | reverse complement strand
AATGGCAGGTAAACCTTTCTTTACCGGGTTGTAGACTATCTCGAATATTCCTATACGTTCTCCTTTAACGTCATTCATCCATTCGTGATACTGGATATATCTCCTGATGGCATCCCTGACGGCATCTGACCTTGATGCGTGACCATTATCAATAATTGCTTCGTCAAAATGTGTTAATAAATCGTTCGGGAGCGTTATCCCGATCCTGGCTAATTCGTTTGTCATCCGGATGCTCCAAATATCAACAAAGGATGGAAAACGCAGAGAGAAGAGGAGTAACCCTCTGCATTTTTCATTTACAGTGCAGATGCATTTATGGAGGATGATAGTTTTCTCAGGTGACTGAGCTTTAGTTGGCTATTGTGTAACTTATGTTTTTTACTATCATCTGCAATTCATGTCATAGGAATTAATTAGTAATAAGTTTTTCTATTTTTGTAATACTAAACATGGTGTATTATGTTTTAATTGAATAGGATGATTGGAAATCCTAAAGTCCATAATTGAAAAGAATATTTGCAGCTATTTATTATATGAATAGTGTCGCTGCCTATTGATAATATTCTGGTGGGGTATTATTGTATTGTAGAATTTCCAGAAACACATTGTAATAATTATTATGCCATATGTTATGTTATTTTTATGAAATAAGGCATGTTCAAAGATATTTAAGGAAAAATATATATATCACAAGTTCCGTAAGAATGATGTTACAATTTGTAACATTAGATAATACAATATCTTATATTTTTATATTTAAATCAATACAAAAGAAGTGAATAATATGGAAAAATCAATACGAATTGTAAGTTATGTATTCGCATGCTTACTTATACTTTGCATGCCAGCGATGGCAATGAACAACTGGGATGGCTTTCCCATACAGCGCGAGGCTGCTGATAATGCAGCGTCCTGCAACAGCATCCCATCCACACCATCTGACAATTTCTAATAAAGAATAAAAGTTTAAAATGGAGATAAAATATGAACAAACAATTGATTATAGCATTAACAATCTTTCTTTTGACGGCGGGAATATGCTCTGCCGACAACTACGTGGGTGGAATCCCTCCAACCACAGTTAAAGAAGGAACAGTCAGCGGAGGAGTGTATTTCGACAGTTACTACGGAACTGGCGCTCAGGCCAATAAAAATCCTATCACCATTGACAAGACATTCACTCTTCCGGACAACATTGATGTAGAATGGGCAATGCTGCTTACAACCGTGTACTGCGGAAATCTGAAGAACAATTACACGGGAACAGCAAATATAACCTTCAACGACGTAGTCTTGGGAAATGAGACCCTGAACGTTCCTTTTGTGTTCAAAGATGATGAAGGAGCCGGTTATGTAACCGTGAATGATCACGTGAACAGGGTGACGAGCGACTACATGATGTGGTATAATGTTACAAACCTTGTACAGGCAGGCGGTAACACTGCCAGTGTGCATACCGAACCGACACACGCTTCATTCGATGGACGGATAAAGCTGATAACGCTGATAGTAGCATATAATGACGGTAGCAGCAAAACGATTCACTACTGGGTCAACCGGGGCCATGATGTAGACAGCCAGTACAGCGAGGATTACCTTAATCCGTCAGAAGATTATATCGGCAGCACGACCTTTGCCGCAAGCCTTCCATCAGGTGCTACAATACAGGATACATACCTGACCGCAGTGCATATAGCAGGTACAGATGGAAGTTACACCTTCAACGGCAATAGTATTGCATCCGGCACGTCCCAGGGTTCCTACTGCGGCTCGAACACATGGGATGTTGCTAATAGCTTTAATCTCAGCGGCACGAACATTATGACCTATGACCGCACAGGGGATTTCTACAAGATAGCTCTTGGAATACTCACAGCAGAATACATGGAGCAGACAGCAGAAATGCCAGACCTCTTGGTCTCAGGTATTAAAGTAAAACACAATTATTTCAGTGGAGCCTGGGTGGATCTGAGCAATACCGTAAGTGCCACGGTAGAAAATAACGGTGCAGGCAATGCGGGAAGCTTCAATGTTGCGCTGTATGCGGATGATGTGGAGGTGGACACAAAGTCGGTCTCTGGCCTGGCTTTTGGAGCAAGCACAGTTGTGAGTTTTGACTGGACCCCTGCTGAAGTAAAGACCTATACCCTGAAGGCGGAAGTTGATCCTGGGAAAGTGGTGGATGAAACCGATGAGACAAACAATGAGTTCACCAGATCACAGGATGTGGGATACAATGGATATGTGGGGGACAAACCGCTGACCACCTATGCACATGATATCATCACAGGTGATATTTTCTATACCTACGGCGACAGCTACTACAGCAACAAGCTGTATCCTGATGATACCTATACCGTGAACCTTAGTATCAACCTTCCTGCGAGTGCCAGTGTGAAGTTTGCACGGCTCTATAACTACTGGACATGGAGCACAAAACAAGGCAATATCGGCCAGAACCCCATGATGAGCTTGACATTTGACGGCAGCGCAGTTTCTCCTGATGTTACATACGATGACAAAAAGGGATGGGGAACCTACGATATCCCGACAGGCACATGGGCATATAATGTTACCGACCTTGTAGCCGGAAGCGGTACCTATACCACAGTTGTCACAAATATCGACCCCGATACAGGTAATTCTTTCTGTATGGGCGGTCTGGGCCTGCTGGTGGTATATGAAGACCCGAGCGGACAGGTGGTAGAGTACTGGATCAATGAAGGCGCAGACATGATCTCAACTATTAAACCTAATTCAGGAGGCCTGACACCTGAAGAGGCAACAGTAACATCCCTGTTCCAGGGGTCAGTGGACCTGAGCAATGTGGATAGTGCACAGCTATGGACAGTGGTCCAGGCCGGAGGAGATCTGGGCAACAAGCTGTTCTTCAACGATATGGACTGGACCGGGGTCTATGATTCCACACCCTATTCAGACCTTGATATAGATGAGGCGCGGGCTGTGGAAGACTACCTGACAACAAACGATAACACCGTATGGATAAGCGGCGCACCATATCCAAATGGGGATTACCTGACGCCAAGCAATGCCTTTTTGGTGATAACCTACAGCGGTCCGCCACCCCCGGCTTTGTCTATCTCAGCAGACCAATCTACAGTAACTGTTGGAGTACCCACAGATGTGAACTTCACAGTAACAAACAATAGTGAACTGGTCGAGGGTGCAAATATAACCTTGACCGGCTCTGCAACCGGAAGTGCCACAACCGACACAAACGGAACTGCAGTCATATCAGTGAATGCAACAGGCAGCGGCACTATCACTGCCACAGCCACAAAGGACGGATTTATTACTGCGACCACAACAATAACCGCGGAAGTGGAACATTCGGGTGTATCTTCATCCGTATCTATGACAACGAATATCATACCGGCGATCGCACTTGTGGTCACCCCTGGAAGTATCCAGTTCGGTGTGCTTTCTCCCGGTGAGACCAGCGGAGCGCATACCCTGACACTTGAAAACAAGGGGGGGTACAACATCAGCGTGACCGCAGAAGTGAGCGATACGGCAAACGATCTGTTCTTTGACGGACTGCTGCTAAACTCGGCTGCATGGGACGCATACGGCACATCAATAGCGGCAGCAGGCTTTGATACGGCAGACTCTGCGCTTAAGGTACCGAGTGATTATGCCGGTGTGGGAGTACAGGTAGGCACACTGATGTTCTGGGCAGAAGCCAAATAAAGGAGGTTTTTATAGTGAACAAAATTTACAGGAAGATGAGAATCTCAGCGATCTTAGTATTGACACTGGTGCTTTTTGCTGGTATGGTTACGACAGCGTATGCAGATGCGGCAAAACCTGATCTGGTCCCTACGGACATTACTTCACCATCCAGCATCTTAGTTGACATACCCACCGCTATTGATGCTACCGTAAACAACACCGGGATAAAAGATGCGGAATCCTTTAATGTGACACTTGCAGTAAACGGCACGATCGTGGACACACAGAGCGTATCCGACCTTGATAAAGATGACAGCACCACTGTCAGCTTTACATGGACACCCGCTGTTGCAGGTGATTACCTTCTCACGGTAACTGCAGATCCGGAGGATGTGATAGATGAATGCAATGAGACCAATAATAACATATCCCGGGAGGTAACTGCCTATACATCAGGTTACATGGGCGGCTCGCTCACAACCTATGCACATGATGTGGTAAGGGGAGACCTGTTATATACCATAGGCAACAGCACGTATCGCGGGAGTATGCCATCTGGCGAGACCTACACGGTTGAGTTCAACATCACGGACATACCTTCAGGTGCCACGGTAACGATTGCAAGGCTTTACAGCTACTGGACCTACAGCTATGAGGAACCCGGTGCGAGCATGGACGTAACCTTTGACGGGACTTTGCAGACACAGGATGCTTCCTATATTGACAGGAAGGGGTACGGCTCGTATGACAGACCTTACGGCACATATGCCTATGATATCACCATCTCAGGCAACGGCGTATACTCTGCAATCATCACCAACACCGGAGACAAGTTCAGCATCTATGCAATGGGACTGCTCATTATCTACGAGGACAACGGCAACGAAGTTGAATACTGGATAGATGAGGGTGCAGATATTATATCTGCTAAATATGTCGCAACGCCTGAGCAGGCAACCACAGATGCGCCTTTTGACGGTACGATTACTCTTGCTGATGTGGAATCTGCAAGGTTGATCACAGTCATCCCATCAGGTGATAAGGGTCTCAATACCCTGCTGTTCAACAGCTACACCGAATCCGGCATCTGGAATACCACCAACATAGCGGTGGAAGAGCGGGATGTTACGTCGCACATAACCTCAACCGGAAATCTGGCACAGTTGAGGGACAATGAGGACTTCATGATGCCTTCCGGGGCATTCCTTGTGATGCAGAGGTTCTACGTCCCTCCAGCGGTATCATCCGGTGTATCTCTTGGTGCGACCATCATACCTGCAGTTTCGATAGAGGTTACGCCTGGGGCGCTCAACTTCGGGACACTGGCACCTGGTCAGACCAGCAGTGAGCAAACCCTTGGCATCAACAATACCGGGGCGTGCAATGTGACGGTAACGGCTGAAGTGGCAGATACAGCTGGTGATCTCTATGTCAGCGGGCTAAGGCTTGACTCAAATATCTGGAGCAGTTACTCGGCTACGGTTGAAAAGGCAGCATCGGTCAATGCAGGTGCAGCGCTTGCGGTGCCTGGTGGCTACACAGGAGTCGGGACACAGGAGGGAACCCTCATACTCTGGGCAGAGAAGGTCTGATGGACCTTCTTTCTTTTTTTTTTGATTATTAAGTGAGCTTAAACTTGCCAGATCTGGCAATAAAGATTGGTAGTCATAGGATGATGGTTTCTATTAGCGTAAAAACAGAAACTGGAAAAACGAGTATATTCAATGACCTGAGCATAGAACAGTGCATCTGCATCCCCATCACCCTGATACTAGTGATGCTGTCATTCACAGTTCATCCGGCATCGGCAGACTATAATTTTGACGGTGTTCCGTTTACTGATCAGCTCGATGGAGTAAAACAAGGCACTGTCAAAGGCGGCGTATATGTGGATGGCGGTCATGGAATCGGTCCATCTCCCTATACCCAGTCTTTTAATATCCCTGAGGGTAAAGTAAAATGGGCACAACTGTACGTGGGTGTATGGGGCGGTAGCGAGGTAAAGACCGGCAGCGTTGCTGTAACTTTTAACAGCGAGGAATTGGAGACCCTGGAACTTGAAGGGGAAGCTGACACTAATCCCAACGTCTACTGTTCAGGTCACGGAGTATACTGGATAGTCTATGACGTCACTGAGAATCAAGCCACAGGCCCGGTCGATGCCGTAGTAACAACCTGCGGTAATATCGACGGCAGGATGTATGGGGTTGTGCTTGCGGCAGTGTATGAAGACCTGTATGGCCAGGAGGTACAATACTGGATCAATGAAGGGAATGTAAACCTGCACGGTCCGGGCTGGTCCGGTATATATGGGACCAATGATGAAGCAGTGGCAGATTTTGACGGTACAGTAAATATGGATAAGTTCGCTGCGGCCAGACTTGCAGTAGTGTATCTTATCGGCACACCCGGTTTGAACGATCACCTCTATTTTAATGATGAAAAACTGTGCGACGGGGACAACTGTGACGACATAGCAAATTCAAAGAAATATTTCGATTTTAAAACCTTTGATGTAACAGATCATCTTGACAAAAAATCAAACAAGGCGAAGTTCGAGCTGGGAGATGAAGATTACTTGCACCCGGTGCTGGCTGTGCTAACCCTGCACACAGAGGCTGAAGGCTGGAGTCTGGACGGTGTTCCACTGCACACCATTGAGCACGGTACAGTTAACGGAGGCATATACGTTGGCGGCGGGCACGGCATGGAGTACACCACCACCTATGCCCAGAACTTCACTATACCCAACGGGACAGTGAAATGGGCGCGGCTGTATGTGAGTGCAAAGGATACTCCCTGGATAAATGTTTCCCTGAATGGACATCTGCTCGGTAATTATACCGATCTTACAGACAATCCGAAGGTGTATGCAAACTACAAGCCGGATCGAGGCATGTACTGGGCATATTATGACAATGCGGCCGAATGGATAGTGAACGGCAGCAATACTGCCACGGCAAATTTCGGCTCAGAGGTGGGCCTCAACACCAAGTCATGGGGAATCATGCTGATTGCAGTATATGAAGGAGGGGATGAGTCGGAGCATATCGAATACTGGGTCAATGAGGGGAATCCGCTCCTGCACGGTGACCATCTGCCGTTTTATGCACATCGCAACACCACAAATACTTTATTTGCAGATATAACCAACCCGGATGACGTAACCGATGCCGCACTCTGGACAGCATATATATGGGGCAGCGAGGAGAGCGAACTGCAGCCCCATGATACTTTGTGGTTCAACTCGGATTTGATAGCCGATGATGCATCAGACGGAGCCGGGACTGATGATCAGGGCAGCAACTGGAGAGGTGCCTGCTTTGACCTGGATAAAAGGAATGTGACCCACAGCCTGGCCCTGGATAACGTAGTCTCATTTGACAGGGGCGGGGACAATCTTCTCTGCCCGGTCGGGGCAGTACTTGTATTAAAGCGTGCTGAAGCAGGTCGGACAGTGCAACTGGGTGCGACAATCCTTCCTGCCGTGTCGCTGGAGGTGAACCCGGATGCGGTTGACTTTGGGGTACTTGCTCCGGGACAGCGGAGTGATACGCAAATGCTTACCCTCAGCAGCGCAGGCTCATGCACCATCGCTGTAACAGCCAGCGTGACTGACAGTGCGGCTGATCTATTCGTAGACGGGCTGCTACTCGACTCCGATAGCTGGAGTGCATTCTCCAGATCGATTGCAAAAGGTGGAGCCGTAGATGCGGGCGTTGTGCTTGACGTGCCTGATGACTACGCAGGAGTCGGAACACAGGAAGGAGTCCTCATATTTTGGGCAGAGACGGCATAAACAGGCCGTCCATTTCCATATATTTCCAATGGCTGTGATTTGAGTTTGATATAAAGTCCCAATAGCAAGATTTATATTCCAACTATATTATAATATGTTACTAAAATACTCCGGGGTATGAATTATGCTTAAAAAACTAATAATATGTATCTTATTTTATCTTATACTATTACAAACCGTATCAGCCATCGGGGTTGGCGTCACACCCGGCAGCTTAAATTTTAGTGTACAGGCTGGCGGGTCGGATACTAGATCACTGTTCGTGATAAATACCGGTACCGAAGTTTCAAATTATAAGGTATATGTGGATGATGATTATGCTGACTGGTTTGACATCTCGCCTGATAATTTTAATCTAAGCGCAAATGAAAATAAAGAGGTAATATTAAAAATAAAACCGCCCCTGTCTGTGAAAGGCGAGTTCGACTTTAAAGTTTATGCGGTATCTTCATCACCATCTTCTGATTTCAGTGTGGGCAGTGGTATCAAGGTACCGGTTCACACCCATGTGTCAAACACAGGATTAATGGTGGGTATAATGCTGATACTATTTGTCATTGGAGCAGGTGGATTCTATTACTTTAAAAGCAAAAAAAACAATGGAAAAAATACATGATAGTAGAAAAATCAAATTGAATATATTCCTTTCATGTGTCGTAATAGCTGTGCTGGTATTATTATCTGCCACCCCGGCAGTAGCAGACTATAATTATGACGGTGTTCCGTTTACTGATCAGCTTGATGGAGTAAAACAAGGCAATGTCAAAGGCAGCGCATATGTGGATGGTGGTCATGGAATCGGTCCATCTCCCTATTCCCAGTCTTTTAATATCCCTGAAGGCAACGTAACATGGGCAAAACTGTACGTGGGTGTATGGGGCGGTAGCGAGGTAAAGACCGGCAGAGTAGAGGTAACTTTCAACAGCGAGGAATTGGATGTTCAGGACCTTGAAGGGGATGCTGATACTAATTCTAATTCTAATGTCTACTGTTCAGGTCATGGCGTCTACTGGATAGTTTACGACGTCAAAGAGAATCAAGCCACAGGCCCGGTCGATGCCGTAGTAACGACCAGTGGCACTATTGACGGCAGGGTATATGGGGTTGTGCTGGTAGCAGTAATTAAAGAAGAGGATGGGACGGATGTACCAGAGGTACAATACTGGATCAATGAAGGGAATGTAAACCTGCACGGCCAGGGCTGGTCTGGTGAGCATGGAACGAATGATGAAGCAGTGGCAGAGTTTGACGGTACAGTAGATGTGGATGAGTTTGTCGCAGCCCGGCTTACAGTAGTGTATCTAACCGGTACACCTGGTTTGAAAGACTACCTCTATTTTAATGATGAAAAATTATGTGATGGAGACAACTGTGATGATATTGCAAACTCAAAGCAAAGTTTCGATATTAAAACTTTTGATGTGATAGACTACATTGAAGAAGATTCCAATAAAATAAAGTTCGAGCTGGGAGATGAAGATTATGTGCATCCAGTGCTGGCTGTGCTGACCCTGCATACGGAAGAAGAAGGAGATTCGGATCTAACAGTCTCCAATGTTGCAGTTCCTATTCTATACACCGGGAGAAGCAATACCATTTCTGCCACCATCGAAAATATCGGCGAAGATCCGGCCTATGGTTTCCAATCAGCACTTTATGCAAACAATAAAATTGTGTCCACAGCTTCCATATCCTCATTAACAGCAGGTAAAAATAAAACCATTGATTTTACCTGGAAACCGGATTGCGAAGGGGAACACGTACTTTGGGTCTATGCTGACCACAATGATAAAAAAGCAGAGTTGTGCGAGATAAATAACAATAACACGCCCCTGACCGTGAATGTCATTGATTTTACGCCTCCCGAAATCGAAATAGATCAGCCCGAAGATGGGGAAATTGTAGGCACAGATGTCATTACAATCAGCGGAACCATTGAGGACACAAGTAAAAATATCACAGTCTTAGTAAACGGAGCGCCTGTCATTCTTTCGGGTAAAAAATGGAGTGCACCGGTTTCACTGTCTTACGGATATAATAAGATCATTGTAAATGCAGTGGATGGTGCAAATAATTCAGCAACAGAATTCGTACTTGTTAGATCACTTGTACACCCGAGTGGGGAATCGAGCATACCATCGGAGGAAAGTAAAGGCATAATTGATACTGCCATGACAGTTGCCAAGGTTCCGGTTGATAAAATTAGCAGATTATTTTTCGGACTTGGTGTACTAATTATCATTGTTTCAATAGCTGCCGTATATTGGTGGAGGAAGAGATTGAAATGAGGGGGAAGATAATTTGTTGTACATTGTTGATTATCACAATCGCATTTCCAATTGCTTCTGCAACTGAATGGGACAGTGCAACCTTTACACTCAGTATGGAGAATCCAGTTGTCTCAAAAGGAGATTATACAATAAACGTGGTCGAATTCGATGGATATGGCATGGTTGCATTAAATGTATCCTGTAATGGAGTATTTATCGGGAATACGGTTCTTATGAATAACGAATCAAATTGGTTTTACATGGATAACGACAGAATTAGATTTAAGGGCATAAATGTCACTGATCAAAGGATTCTTCCGATGTACGGTAGTGTTTATTCTCCCAAAGCTGAAATCGTGTTTGCTACCGAAAGATCTCCGGAAGAATCAGGATTTCTTGCTCT
>JAUWRA010000063.1 GCA_030610815.1 Methanosarcinales archaeon | reverse complement strand
ATGGACGTGCGCTACCCTGTCAAGGGGCTGTATGTGTGGAACCCTTTTGGTTTTTCCATTCGCTCCAGGGTCTATTCCATTATGCGTGAACTCCTTGACAATACCGGGCACCTGGAAGCTATGTTCCCCCTGCTTATCCCTGAACATGAGTTCATGAAAGAGGCTGAGCATATCAAAGGCTTTGAGGATGAGGTCTACTGGGTCACACACGGCGGCACTGACCCGCTGGATGTGAAACTGGCATTGCGCCCCACAAGTGAGACTGCTATTTATCCAATGTACAAACTCTGGGTGCGCTCTCATGCTGATCTGCCGTTGCTTATCTACCAGATAGTCAATACCTTCCGCTACGAGACAAAACATACGCGTCCCCTTATCCGCCTGCGCGAGATCACATCCTTCAAGGAGGCACATACTGTTCATGCCACATGGGAAGATGCAGCCGCCCAGGTAGGGGTGGCTACCCGCATATACCAGGAGTTCTACAATCGGCTCGCTGTGCCCACTGTGGTGAGCAAACGGCCTGACTGGGATAAGTTCCCTGGTGCTGACTACACCATGGCAGTGGATGTACTGATGCCTGACGGGAAGACCCTGCAGGTGGGTACAGCCCATCACCTGGGTGATAATTTTGCCAATACCTTTGATATCAGGTACGAGGATACTAATGGCGAGCAGGTACTGGCACACCAGACCTGTTATGGTGTCAGTGAGCGCTGTATAGCGGCCCTGATATCCATTCACGGCGACAATAAGGGACTGGTGTTACCGCCAGAGGTTGCACCTGTGCAGGTTGTAATAATCCCTATCGTATTCGGTGAAGATAAGACTGTCATAACTGCAGTAAATAAAGTGTCAGATACGTTAAAGCAATCCGGACTGCGGGTCGTAGTTGACGATAGTGATGCAAGGCCGGGTGCCAAGTACTATAAATGGGAAATGAAAGGTGTTCCTGTGCGTATCGAGATCGGACCAAGGGACTTAAAGAACAATTCCGCAGTTGTTGCATTACGAAATGGTGGGAAGACCAGCGTTCCCATAGACAGTATCCTGACAGGGATCAATAAAGCTTTTACTGATATTCACAATAGCCTGTTCGAAACTGCAGCAAGGGAATTAAGTAATCACATTAAGTTGTGCACTGACCTGGATGAGGTGAAGGATTATATCCGGACAGGCATAGCACGTATTGCATGGTGCGGCGAGCGGGAATGCGGGCTTGAGATGGAAGAGATCGTAGGTGCCGGTATACTGGGTGAGCCTGAGGACCCTGCACTGGGTAAGGGTGATGGTTCGTGCCCCATTTGCGGTAAGCCTACTGATAGTGTGGTGCTGGTTGCGCGGACGTACTGAAAGAAGCTGATTTTTGGTATCAGGTATTTTTGGCATAATCGGTTAAGTTCCCATGCCTCTTGCTGAATATTTATGAAGGAAGAATGTGGGCTGGAATTGGCAATGCCAGCCTCGCTCGCGGGGGAGTTGGATTATAACAGTATATATGGCATACATACAATAAGTTGAAAAAATAGGGCTGATGCAGCCCTATTAGTTCTTTTTGCACAATAGCTGCACTGTTATCAACAAGATTGATAACCCTGCAAATAGACTGAACCCAGGAATTCCCTCATCATCAGTTGGTGTCGGGGTTTTATCCGCTGTTAATGTGGGTTCTCCAATACTACCTTCGCCTCCCGGTCCACTTATAGTATTACCTGTTATAGCAAATGGCGAGAATCCTTATGTTTCAGCTTTTAAATACAAGTATTCCGCATCTTCATGTACCCATTTTGTCACAAGTTGCTTCCATTTTCCGTTGCTGTGTCTATGCAGTTTAATTGTAGACCCATCTATATCATTTTCAGCGATCCATGATTTAGCAACCCTTATTCCGATAACCGCATTTGCGATATTCTTATCTGTTGCATAATCATCACAAAGAAAGATGTTCATGTACTGATAAACTTGACCTGGAGGTGTAGTTGAAACTAATGCAGATCTACCTTTCAGTATTTCAACAGTAGCAATTATATATCCAGCATTTGTTTTTGAATAAAATTCGATGAATTCAATACTATTTGCATCATCTTTGAACTGGAATGTGATGGTGGTATCTTTAGCGATATATTTAGTAACCGCATCTTTCACTGCGATATTCTCAACTGCTTCGCCAGAAATACCGCTTCTTCTTTTATGACCGTTGCTCCCCTCGTTATCAGGAGGGGGCGTATCTGTTTGCACTGAAGCTTCAATAACCAAGGGTAAACAATCTCCACCGTATTTTATATTTCCAGAGGAGTTATATGGTGTCAGTGTGTCTCCAAGTCCATCCCCGTTTAAATCCGCACCAGCGTAATCGCTCCAGTAATTCCCGCCAAGATACGGACCACCTGCAATATTCTTACCCTCTGTCTTCTCTGTTGTGTTCCAGATATTTATTCCGTCATCATAGGCGTTGTACGTGTTGTTGTTGAAGTAGTTGTTATAGACGAGGTTGTTGTTTGAATCATATTCTAATGAGATGCCATAGTAATTCGAGTTTACTGAGTTTCCCGTGAGTATATTGTTGTCTGAACAAAGGTCCAATAAGATGCCATAGAAGTAATTCGAGTTTACTGAGTTGTCCGTGAGTATATTGTTGTTTGATACTATCACGGAGATACCCTCGTAATCATTCAAGTTTGCAGAATTGTTCATGAGCGTATTATTATTAGAAACACGTAGCTCAATACCAACGTAGTAGTTACCTGATACGTTGTTATTTATCAGCATGTTAGTATTTGAAGATAAGAATACTTCAATACCAATTAAGTTCAAACACGCTGAATTATTCATGAGTGTGTTATTGCACGCAGTCAGTAGATCAATACCATAACCATAGTTTGAGTTTGCTAAGTTTTTATTAATAATGCTATCATCAGAATATTCTAAGAAGATACCGGAAATGGCATTATCCGACGCATCATTATCCGTAAGAGTGTTATGATTGGAATAACGCAGACTGATGCCATGTTCTAAATTATCATAAGCAATATTGTCCCTGAGTGTATTGCTGCTTGAAGACTCCAGGCTTATGCCGTTGAGCCTATTCGACTTTACAATGTTATTTGAAAGCATATTATTATTTGAAGAATCCAGGTAGATACCGTTGTAGTTATCAGATATATTGTTATTTGAAATATTGCAGTGATCCACACCACTGCCAAGATAAATACCGGCTTTATAGGTGGGTTGGTCTCTTGTCACTGTTAACCCTGAGATGTTCACATGGCCAACTGTTACATTAAAAGCATGATTGTCCGCATCAATTGCAGTCACGATCGTATCTATGGGATTCCCCGAACCGGAACGAAAAGATAATTGCTTGTCCACTATTACATTCTCATAATATGTCCCGGGATCAACAGATATCGTATGACCGTCCATTGTATCAATATCATTTATTGCAGCATTGATCGTTGAGAAGTTCTCACCAGTATTCAGATTATGGACAAATGCCCCCTCTTCTATCAGATATACCTTCCAATCTTCAGTCTCACCATATTCAAATAGAATCATAGGAGCATATCCAGTCATTGTTCCATTCCACGGCGCATTTGAAATATTATGTCTGGTCAGTGTAATCCTGAGCCATGTGGGTCCTGTGGTTGTCCCGATTGTTGAGAAGGGGTCGGAAATAATTACTTTTTCCTGGCTGGTTGTTGTTATTATTTTCTGGTTACGAACAGCATGTTCTCCCTCATCCTCCCAGTCTCCGTCTTTATTTAGATCGATCAGGATATTAACTGTGAGATTTGATGATGGAGCCAGAAGGTCGGTCACTTCGAAAGTAACTGTTTGACTGGAATTGTTTGACATTATGAAAATATTATTCAACCCATCGTCAAATGTGTCAGAATCAGAGATCCTGGCATCCGGCTCAGACTCTTTCCAGTCACCATCACTTATCAAACCAAGACATTCCGTATCGGTCGGGTTGTGTCTGGCACCATCACTGGCAAGCAAAGACGGATATGTAGGATCAGGTGCATCACCGAGTTCAAGTCCGCTTGTTCTTGCCCTTATTCCTATATCAGTATAATTATTATCGATCACAAGTTTTGAGAAATCGGTCCCATTCTCACTTACATAACTTTCTTCAGAGCCATGTCTCTCATATGAGTCAATAAAGTTATCAGAATTTTCCTCGCCTAATAGCACACTAATAGGCTGTGGAAAATCTATTGGTATTGGTGTATCAGATGTTGTAGCAATAAATTTAACCTGTACTATGAAATCATCACCGCTTGTTAGAGATATGGGCGTATTTAGGGGGATTGAATAATATCCCATCTCGTTAGTGTATCCTGTTTGAGTTGTACCAAGCTGGTTGCTGAATGTATACGACGAACCATTGCTTATATTATCAAAAACACGGATCTCATAGGACATATCAACATCAACTGCCCAGAAATCAACCGATTCCAGTTGACTATCCCGAGTAGCTATTAATCGCACTGCACCCCATGCAGTGTCAGATCCATTACCATAGCCCAACTTCATACATCCATATTCATCGTAGTAATAAATCTGGCTACTGGCATTGTTGTACCCTGTAATAGTACTTGTTTCATCTCCCAGGTTTGCTGAGCCGTATGCCACCCATGCACATCCCGGATAGGGTCCAGATGGAGCCCAATTATTCCCCCAGCTATTCTTTATCAGCCATGCGCCTGTTCCTTTTGAGTGTATCTTTGAGTCATCCCAGCCAAATATCAATATCGCATGATTCACCTCTTCTGTGCCCCAGTATTCGTATACTCCGCTAGAGTAAGCACCAAAACCGGGATCGTATGCATACATAGCCGAAAAGACAGGCCCATATTCCAGTATCGCATTTTTAATGGCATCTATTTGATTTTCCCCGTCACTGCCGGTGATTATCCTCCAGTTGTCTACATTCTTGAGTGGAGCACAGTTATAACAGGTTTGACATGTAGCAGCATAGGGACTGCATAACTCATCTGATGCCCCTTTTATTGTGAAAAAATTTGAAGTCCAATAAGCAATTCCACCATCACAGAACTGTCCCCGGATGTTACAATCCCCCACTTCCTGTTCTGAGAAATCGGGTAGGTATCCTTCACGTTTAGCAACAATGGATTCAAAGTTCGCAGTTGCACCAAAGATCCAGCATGAACCACAAGTTCCTTGACTTTTAACAGGTGTTACATACCCAAGTGCCATTGCATCATAAGAAGAAGGTAGGTTGGAAGAATGTAGGTTGGAAGAAGATAGTTTGGCTGATGATTCCATGCCCTCCTCTGATCCATAAAGGTTGTCCATCGAATTAAATCCGACATTCTCAGGAAGAGGGGCAATAGGCTGTTTTATAGGTCTATATCCAGACAGTTTATCTCTTTCTTCTTGTGAAAGTTGAGTGACCCAGCTTTCAGCTACTGTATAACTATAACCCTTATCATGAATTAACTGCTGAAGTGCTTCTATATTTACAGGGGGTTGTGTATTTAGCTGTCTATTTGGTATACCAGATGCCATCGATGGCATTGCCGATGTAAAAATAATTAACGCTGCTATTCCTACAAAAATAAATATCTTTATTGTTGCTCTATTCTTCATATTCCCACATTCCTTGATCATACATTTTATAAGCTAGAAAAATGGCTGATCAGTATTGCTAATAACGAACTTTCTCACGTTTCAAAACCGCTTCAATTGTATTTAAATTGCTACTATTTAGTCATCCTATAAAAAGTTAACTTTTAAAAAAACATCTAAACCGAAAAGTCAAAAGTTGTAACAGCACACCCAACCGCAGCGTCCCCCGAGCGACTGAAAGGAGCGAAGGCGTATGACGCAGACCGCCCAAAAATTACACCTCTACACTTTCTCAAATTTCGGCTTTGCCTCATAAGTTTTTAAAAGTAAATACTTTTGATGCAAAATATTATAAACCTCAACGATTTTTCATTATATAAGAAAATGAAAGCGATCGTATACACAAAATACGGACCACCGGATGTTCTTCAGCTCAAAGAGGTAGCCAAGCCTATTCCCAAGGACAATGAAGTACTGATAAGAATCTATGCGACACCAGTAAATTACGGGGATATTACAGCTCGAAATTTCAAAAAAATCTCTCCCCGCAAGTTCATGATGCCTCTCCCCCTCTGGCTCCCCGTGCGAATAATGTTTGGTTTCAGAAAACCAAGAAAAAAAATACTAGGGAGTGAGTTTGCCGGGGAAATTGAAGCCATAGGCAAAGATGTAAAACTATTTAAAGAAGATGACCAAGTTTTTGGATATCGCGGTATGAGCATGGGTGCTAATGCCGAGTATCTATGTATGCCTGAAAAAGGGACGGTGGCAATAAAACCGGCCAATATGACCTACGAGGAAGCCGCAACCGTTCCTTATGGGGCAATAGTCGCGTTGAATCTCCTTAGGAAAGTAAATATTCAGAGCAGACAAAAAGTCCTTATCAATGGAGCTTCTGGAGGGATAGGTTCACACGCGGTACAGCTTGCCAAGTATTTTGGGGCAGAAGTTACCGGGGTATGCAGTACCCCGAGATTAGAATTGGTGAAAAATAAGGTAGATGAAAAATAAATAAAAAAAAATAAAGAGGATTTTACAACAAGCGGTGAGACCTATGATCTTATTTTTGACATATTAGGCAAGAGTTCGTTTTCACGTTGTAAACGATCGCTAAAGAAAAACGGACGCTATCTTTTAGCCAGCTTTGGGATGAGACAGCTTTTTCAAATGCTATGGACTAAAATAAAAGGTAGCAAGAAAGTAATATGTGCGCTGTCAATCGAAAAGGCTGAAGATCTAATCTTCACCAAAGAGCTTATTGAGGCGGGAAAGATAAAATCGGTCATAGATAGACGCTATCCGTTGGAAGAGACTGCCGAGGCTCACAGGTATGTCGAAAAAGGACACAAAAAGGGAAGTGTAGTAATAACTTTGGAACATAATAACAAAACCTAACAAAGTGTTGCAGATAATGGCGGCCGGGTGATTGAAGATACATTTCATATAACGGTAGCAATGTCAAGTGCAGCCATGACCGAAGTGAGGGGGGTTGAGCAAGCGTTGAAAGTGTGGGCTGCATACACCGTGTTATACGATGGTGCTCATGATTTAGGACTGTGGTACTTCCAGGTCCTTACAGATCTTTTTGGCAAGAGCATCCATAATCCCGGTATGGCGGCGAACAGTAGATGTCTTCATGTTCAATGGATTGTAGAAGACAGTGTGATTCCCACCCTCACGAAGAAACTTGCACCCATGCTTCTCCGGATGGCGAAGCAGTTTCCGTCACTTCATCAGACAGCAACCTTGATTTCTTCTCGAACAAATTCCTTGCCTGTTTAGCTCTTCTCAGCAAGTTCTCTGTTGGAGACCAGGATCAATTCGATTGCTTCGCGAAGATTTCCACGAGTTTCTTCGAGAGTTCTTCCCTGGGTGTTAGCTCCAGGCAATTCTTCAACATATCCGATATACCAATCATCGGCTTTCTCAAATATTGCGGCAAACGTGCTTTCCATATGGCTTTACCCCCTTTAATGATTATTATAGCGCACTTTTACATAACGTTTTACGGGTTAAATAAGTTGCAGGGCAGACGGGCGGCGGGGCGGCAGGATATTGATGAATTAACGGGGGATGGAATTAATTCGCATATACATCCCCCCGGTCGAACTCCGCAATCGTCAATAATTATCTCCCCATTTATCTGTAAACTATCCAATGAGCTTCTAATCTCACCTATATTCTTATTACTCATGCGTATATATTTTTTCCATCTCCAACACCATACTCCCATTTCGGAAAAGCTAAATGATATCATACCATAAAACCATAAAAATAATTACAGGTGATTTATCCTGCTCCAAGCTACCAACCTAACAAAAACATTCGGCGGCCTTGTAGCCGTTTCCGATGTAGATATCCATGTAGGTCAAGGAGAGATAGTAGGCCTGGTAGGACCCAACGGTGCCGGAAAATCCACACTACTAAACCTCATCAGCGGCATATACCGCCCCGACTCAGGCTCCATCATATTCAACGGTAATGACATCACGAAAATGCCCCCGTTCAAAGTATGCAAACTAGGCAGAACCAAAACATTCCAGTTAATACATTCATTCCCTGAAATGACAGCCCTTGAAAACGTAATGGTCGGAGCCCTGTTCGGTGATATGGACAACGGCAACGTAAAAGAAGCACAACAAAAAGCAATCGAACTGCTCCAGTTCATAGGATTTTCCAAAGATAAAATACACCTGCCAGTCAAGAACCTCAACCTCATGGAACTCAAGTATATACAACTGGCCCGCGCCCTGTCCACCAACCCGAAACTCATCCTGCTGGATGAAGTGACCACAGGCCTAAACCCAAAAGAGAGCCTCCAGGCCATCGAACTCATAAAAAAGATGCGCGACAATGGCACATCAGTACTCATGGTAGAACACATAATGCGCGTCATCATGGGCGTATCTGACCGAATCGTGGTGCTGGATTACGGCAAAAAGATAGCCGATGGTACACCTGAAGAGATAGCAAATGATGAGAAAGTGATTGAATCATATCTGGGTGAGAAGTACATCTTTTAAGAGGTTAATGAATGCTTAAAGTTGAAAATGTCAATGTCTCCTACGGTTCTGTCAAGATCCTGTGGGATGTGGACTTCCACATCGACGAAGGAGAGATCATCACGATCATCGGTCCGAACGGTGCAGGCAAGACCACCATTGTCAAGACCATAATGGGACTGCTCAAACCCACATCCGGGACTATCGAATTCAATGGAAACCCTATCCACCTGGCACCCACCCACAAGATCGTAGAAGGTGGCATCGCTCTTGTACCAGAAGGAAGAGAACTATTCCCAAGGATGACCATAATGGAAAACCTGCAAATGGGAGCATACACCTCCGACGAAAAGGAAGATACCCTGAAATGGGTGTTCAACCTGTTCCCAAAATTAGAAGAACGACAGAAACAGTCTGCCGGTACCTTAAGCGGAGGCGAACAGCAGATGCTGGCCATTGCCAGGGGTCTTATGTCACGTCCGAAATTGTTGATACTGGATGAACCCTCCCTGGGACTGGCCCCCATAATGGTCAAAAAAATGTTCGAGATAGTCAAGAGCCTGAACACTGAAGGAGTGACCGTGCTGCTGGTGGAGCAGAATATCCATCACGCACTGGAAGCTTCAAACCGGGGATATGTCCTTGAGACCGGGCGTATCACCCTTGAAGGGGCAAGCAGTGAACTGCTTGACAATAACCACGTCAAAGAGGCATATCTCGGGATGTAGTGCCTGCGACTTTATCAGTGATTTTTTTTATTAGCGGCATCAAGCCTTTGGGCAGGAATAGTATCTCAAGTACCAATATCACTCCCAGGATAAGCAGGCGGTCAATGCTCATACCCCACAATCCCATCTGCTCCCATAGAAGATTTATAACCAGTGCACCTATGATGGGACCACCTATTGTCCCGATACCCCCGCTTATTGTCATAATAATAGGCATGAAGGAATTATGTATGCTGAATATCTCGGGGTTGATGAAATAATTGTAGGGAGCGAACAGTGCCCCGGCAAACCCTGCCATAAACGTACTGATCATGAACGCTATCAGCTTATACCGTGTGATATCCACACCCATCATGCCAGCTTCAGCCTGGTTCTCCCTGATAGCTGCAAACGCAAAGCCTATCTTTGACCTGATCACCAGGTGGGATGCCAGTATTGTTCCTACCATAGCAAAGAAGAACAGGTAATAATATTGGGCTCGCGACACAATGTCAGGTGAATATATTCCAAGACTGCCGCCGAGCATATGGGGGTCCATGTTGCCGGACAGACCCACTGCAATAAGTAGACCATTCATTGCCTCGATGAAAACCGATAACTCGTTTACCACAGCAGCCATTATTATAGCAAAACCGAATGTGACAAGCCCCAGGAACCATTCTTTTAACCTGACACATATTATACCTAAGAATAAACCAACAAGTGATGCAGCCAGTGCGCCACTACACACTGCTAACACCGGAGTTACACCATTTATGATGAGTATAGTGGAAGCAAAACCTCCTATGCCAAGAAAAGCTGCATGTCCCAGGGATGCCTGTCCCGAATATGCCAGCAGGTTCCAGCTTGTTGAGAACATGATATAGAAAAACGTGAGTATTATTATCCTGTTATAGAAATCGTCAGTTATCACCAGTGGCAGTGCCAGCCCGATCATTACCAGCAACAAGTAGGCTGAGTATGAGGAAACTGCATATTTGCCAACCAGTTCTCTAACAGTCATCTCAGTGTTCCTCCCCGAAAATACCAGTCGGCCTTATTACCAGCACGATGATCAGGAGAACGAATGCCACTGCTTCCTTCCATGCTCCCCCGAAATAGAATATGGTAAAATTCTGTACCAGTCCCAGCATCAATCCTGCGATGATAGCACCCGGGATGCTGCCAAGACCGCCAATAATGATCACTGTGAAGGCCATGATACCTGGTATGGTACCCATATACGGATTGAAAGGGGATAAGATAGCGTGGACCGTACCTGCTGCTGCTGCCAGGGCTGCACCGATCCCGAAACTCAACATATACATATGATTGACATTTACACCCATTAACATGGCTGCCTCATGGTTCTGGCTGGTTGCCCTAAGCGCCCGCCCCACATCGGTCCTTGTAAGGAACAAATACAGACAGATCAGTATCAATGCAGTAAATGCAATAGCGATGATCCGGTCATATGTTATGTTCAACACTCCAAGGTCCAGGGTCATTGAACTGTAAGGGCTGTTGATCTTCCTGATGTCGTCTGTCCATAATTTCACTGCTGCATTTTGAAGAATATAAATTAAACCCAGACTTAAGAATATCTCGTTCAGTTTTCCTGTTCCCAGGACCTTCCTGAACCCAAAACGTTCTATTATGACTCCGAAAATCCCAATAATGACCATTGAGAACAGCATTAGGAAATAAGGGTTCAGACCTGTGTAGTAATATAGTCCGAAACTGGCAAAAGCACCCAGCATCATGATCTCGCCATGAGCAAAGTTCACCACCTTCATCACACCGAATATCATGTTCAGGCCCACTGCCATGAGCACATAGATGCATCCGGCTGTCAGGCCCCAGATGAATATCTGTAACAATGTGGTGATTTCAGCCATGCTAAATGATTTTTAAAAAAATAAAAGAAAACTGGTGGATCGTTCATCCACCAATTTCATAGTTGTCAGGCAGTACAAAGTCTTGCTCTTTTAGACTATCAGGCAGGATGATGACAGGTTTGAGTTCTTCTGTCTCCTCGTCCCAGAACATCTGTTCAATGAATATAATTGGTGATATCTCATTGTATTCATCAAAGGCGATGTTCCCGCCTTCCATTAAAATAAGCATCTCTGTTTCGTTTGTCTGTTTGATGGCATCCCTGACTTGTGTCCTGTCAAGTGAACCTGCACTCTCAATTGCAGAGGCTGCCAGATAGATACCGTCATAGGTATCAGCGCCCATCATACCAGGCATTTTACCCCATTTGGCAAGATATGCTTCCTTATACGGTCCCATCAGTTCAGTGTATTCGGCTGCATAGGGTGCGAACTTGCTTTCAAGCAGCTGGCCGTCGCCCCATTCGCCCAGGAGTTCATAGAACTTCGGGTCCTCGTTACATTCCACTGCCATGTAAAGCGTATTAAGACCTACATCCCTCTGACCCTGGATATAGATACTGGACGTGTCCTTCACAAAACCAACTGTGTAAACTGCATCAGGTTTTGCTTCTGCTATCTTGGTCAGGTATGTGTGGAAATCAGTTTCATCTCAACTTCGAGAGGCCAAAAAACAGCCGTAACCAATCGATTTTACTAAAAAACCCAAAAAAGCTAAAGCTAAACCCCCAAAAAACCGCCACCAATAGACCCACCCAAAATCAGCCGAATTCTAGTTATTTCAAACTGTAG
>JAUWRA010000110.1 GCA_030610815.1 Methanosarcinales archaeon | reverse complement strand
CAAAAATGCTGTCTTGAAGATGATGCAGAAGATCAATGAGACAGGGAGAAATGTTCCTATACCATGGTTGGGAAATAGAAAAGTTGAGGTCAGGTTTAAATAAGGATGTAACCTAAATTACATCGTGGAAATCCCTGTAGTATGAGTTCATCAATCGAAAATAACAGTGTAAAACTTGATGAAGTTTTAAGAAGGCTTGAACATGTTGAAAGTTTACTCATGATGGGCGAAGTGCTTCCTGATGACAAAGAAATAGAGCTTATAAGGGACTATATCACAAGAGCAGGACGAGAAGAAAACGAATTTATCGCACTTGAGGAAATTGATAAACAGGATTTTAATAGAACTCGAAGTCCATAAAATAAACGTTTTTGCAGTATTTCATAGAAAAAAGGCATACAAGTGAAGACATTTTACTTTTAATCTCCCGCTGCCCAGCCTCTCTGCACTATACTCTGCCACCGCCGCCCGTCAGGGCGGCAGTGTGGCAGCCAGCCTTGTGGATTCGTGTGAGCTTCGAACCGCTGTTAATATTGAATTAATTCCAGCCTGCTTCCTTTCTGCACTTTCCCCTCAGCGCTGATGTCTGCGTGTGGGTGCATATGCACTTAGTGGAAGTTGTGGAAGTGGGTGCAGGCAGGCGCTTTTGTGGTCACTTGTTGCTGCATGGATATGCGACGGTCCCTGTGTGCGAAGTGTATGTTGTGTTGGTTAGCTGCCGGTGGCTGTTAAAATATATTATTTATGAAATACGGCACCGCAAAGAACGCAAAGCCAATGCAGTAGAATCCTTTGCGGTCTTTGCGCACTTTGCGGTGAGAAACTAATAAATTGCAGCCCCGTCCCCTCTTTGGCACACCCCCCTATTCTCAAAAAAGCCACCACGTAACAGCACATTATCAGGTATGGTCATGTGTGGTTAAGTAGATCCACAAAGAATAGGAAGATATTAATATTTGTGTAACAATATTCGCTTTAAACAAGATTATGACTACACAAAACATAAGATTAGGTGCTAATGAACTCAAGCTCTTGTTCACCCTGGAAGAGGAGAATCTATCTATCTTTGCAATAAAAGATGCAAAGCAAATTCTTGGAACTTCTGATCCCTCTGTCTGGAATGTGATATACCGCTTAAAGAAAAAAAGAAGGATCGAAGAGATTGAAAAAGGAAAATATCTGCTGATACCTGCAAGAGCAGGGTATGAAGGATCATGGTCTGAGGTTCCAAATCTTATCGTTCCATACTTAATAGATATTTATTACATCGGTTTCTGGACTGCTCTTAACTATTGGGGTATGACCGAACAAGTCCCACGTGTGGTCTTTGTTGCCACAACACAGAGAAAAAGAGACTTAGAATATGGAAATACTCGATTCGAATTTATCACATTGGCAAAAAAGAAATTTTTCGGTTTTGTGGAAGAGAAGGCTGCAGGAGGCAGTTTCTATATATCTTCAAGAGAGAAGACCATAGTCGACTGCATGCTTTATCCCAAATACTGTGGTGGTCTGGATGAAGCATTCAAAGGGATATGGAACGCCAGGGATGAACTTAACTTTATGAACCTATTTGAGTATTCAAAAAGAACAAAAGTAAATGTCGTTGTTAGGAGAGTATGTTATGCACTGGAATTGCTGGGATTGGAAGGGAAAATATCTGCAAAGATAATTCCAGGAAGGCAGAAAGGCTATATGTGGCTTGATCCACTCGGTCCAAAAAAAGCGCTGGAATATTCCAAAAAGCACGGACTTATCATAAACCGGACAGAAGATGAACTGATAGACTGGATGAGATATTAATATGGATGAAAATGAATTAAGAAGGCGGGCCAGAAAGACCGGATTTGATGTAGCTACTTTTGAAAAGGATTATGCACTTACATGGCTTCTCAGCGGCATTTACTGGAATGAGTCAAAGATTAGGGACATCCTGATCTTTAAGGGAGGAACTGCGATAAGGAAAATCTATTTTCCTGAATGGCGTCTTTCCGAGGATATGGACTTTACCATTATAAGTGAGGTTGATTCAAAGGGTTTAAAACAGGGTTTTGAAGAGGTTTTCATATCGGTCAACAGGATGAGTGATATAGTTTATTCATTCAGTGCTTTTAATGCAGGAAAGTTTGCCATATTTGCGGATGTCCAGTTCCTCGGGCCATTGGAATTTAAGAATAGGATCAAATTTGATATCTCCTTGAAAGAAAAATTAATCGAAAAGCCCCAACGGATAAACGTGAAGCCTGAATATAACGATATTCCATCATTTGAAGTACTTGTTTATTCGCCTAATGAAATCCTGGTTGAAAAGCTTCGAAGCATCCTTCAAAGAGGTAAGGCAAGAGACTATTACGATGTCTGGCGGCTCTTGAAAGAAAAGGACTTCGACCAGGGCAAGATTGGAGAACTACTAATCGAAAAATGCCAGATAACAGGAGTCGATTTCAAACATGATCTGTTTTTTGACTCCAATAGACTTTCTGAAGCAAAAAAATTCTGGACTATTGCTCTTGCCAGACTTACCAGAGATCTTCCAGACTTCGAATTGGTTGTAAAAGATTTAAAATCGATGTTAGATTTTATTCCTGAAAAATAGGTACGCACATCAAGAAAATGCTTGCTGCCAACCCGCGGGTGGCCATAGCTGTAAAAGTATATAATTTATGAAATACTACACCACAAAGGGTGCAAAGTTAAGGTTACAATGTCTTAGCGATCTTTGCAGTGAGTACCTCATACATTGAATTACATTTATCCTGCACTCTTCAACTGCCAGCTGGCTAATTTGTACTTGCCCGGCCGCCCAGCCCTGACGCTGCCACCCGCCGCCGGGCATGTTGCGCTGAAGGGGCGGCTGGGGATGGGGGGTGCATGGTTGGTGGGTATTCTCAGCACTGGCTCCTGACGACACTATATCATTTCCCAGTTATTTTTCAGATACAGATTTTAGGTTGCATCGGCTGTGTATGTTAAATTGTTGCCACCGCCAACAGTTAAAATATATAATCTGTGTAATTTTCAAGGCATGGAGTAAGCAGAGCGTTTTTAATTTACTCAGTGCCCACTGTGGCTCGTATTGAAATAATTTCCACTCCACATTCTTTCCGATGGTCTCCTGCCGCCTTAAGTTCAGCGAGTTTTTTAGAGTTCTCACCTTCAAGTTCTGACCTTTGTACATCTAATAATACTGCGGTTCATTAGAAAAGGTAAAATACTAAAAAGAGACTACTAAGAGCACCCCCAACATCCCACCTTAAGGGGCCGTAGGGTAGCCTGGACCATCCTGCAAGGCTGGGGGTCTTGCGACCGGAGTTCGAATCTCCGCGGCCCCATCTACTCCTACTCAAGCCAGTAGCAGGCTGCACACGTATGCAGCCCTGCGGGCTCCATACGTGGACTGGAGGTTGTTATTAATATTAGCCAATAGGGCTGGACATGTATGCAGCTCTGCGGGCTCCATACGTGGACTGGAGGTTGTTATTAATATTAGCTAATAGGGGGCTGGACATGCATGCAGCCCTGCGGGCTCCATACATGTACGAGCTTTTAATATGAATTTTAATACAGAATTAGGCTATCGCAGGCCTTTCATCTTGTTTTCTACTTCAGTACCAATTATTGTTAGTGAAAATGATCCATCCTTTTCTTCTACAAGCCCCTTCTCCTTGAGTTCTTCCAGTATCTTTCCAGAGGTAAGGGGTATCATCCGGGCACGTTTGGCTATCAATTCCCTGCCAAGGGTACCGTGGTGGCCCAGGATTCCCAGAATCCTGTCGCGTTTATCATTGCTTGAAACAAAACCTATCAATTCATCCATACTATCACACCAGGATATTAGTCTGCCACATGGATAAGTTTATTGTATCCAGATACTATAATGGATGCGGCAGGCTAGCCCGGGTAGTTAGGCGTTACCTATGACCCGAAATCGCCGATATGCGGGGGGCGAAGCCGTTGGAAGATGTTATCAATTACCTCTTCAACCCACGGACTTGACTGAGAAGCTCCGTCCTATGGGGATAACGTTGATATGGAAGCTTTCCTGAAGGCATGTTTCCATGACTTAATTGAGGGTACCGGTCCAGGCCCGGAAGGGAGCAGACTTACCTTGAACAATTATCGCTCATGGGGTAGCGGGGTGGAGGACAGACTGTGGACCATTGGAGGGTATGCGGTGCAACGACCATTCGGCGTGTCTGCCACTCTATTTATCAGAAATATTGTTAAGAGAAAAGTCTTAAATATTGATGATACAATGTAGATGCCGCTTGACGAGATAGCCAAGCCTGGTATGGCGCAGGATTGCTAATCCTGTGGTCGTTCCGACCTCGGGGGTTCGAGTCCCCCTCTCGTCGTTTATCAAACAGTAAATTTTCAAGTCTGATTATCATTGACCAGTCGTATGATATTGCCTTTTCCCTTTTTTATCTTGATGATCATTCCATCTTCTTTCATCTTTGATAGAACAATACTGATCTTTGATTTAGAAAGGCCGCTCAGTTTTACGATTTCTGATTGATACATCTGTCCACCGGATCTAATGAGGATTTGTTCTATCATTTCTTCATCCTCCAGGACTTCTGTAACAGTTGGACTGAGTATCGGTTCGACATCATTCTTTGTACTGGATATAAAAGATTTCTTACGTTTGAACAATAGCACAGATGCAGCAGCAGCCAGAATAACCATTACTAATACCGGTACCCATATTCCCGTATCGGTTTTTTCGCGTGAGAGCACAAGAGCAGGCTCACCTTTATCAAAACTGCGGGCTAGTGTACCATCCCATATCAATCTGTTCCCATCACGCTCATCAAAGTCCGGAGATACACTCTCCACTTCATAGCCCATCGGGATATTGATAACCAGGACATTATCATAGGAGAGGATCATTCCTTCAGAAAATACGTCTCCAATGAAAAACTTATCAGGTTCAGTGCGTGAAAAATTAATCCACTCAAAACTGAAACGAACAATTCCAAATGTACCTGATAAAGTATTCAAAGTGTCATGAGAAAGATTGAAATTTTCAGCATTCATTGAGCGATCCGAGGATAATTCAGCCAAAATGATTAACCATTCAATCCTTCCCCTGAACTCTTCAATATCATACTGGTATTGTTCTATACTCTCCCCACTTTGAATGTATTCCTCCCATTCATCAATTTCATTCTGGTTGGCAAGTGGTAGATATTCTTCCATGGTCCATACAGCATTCCCATTTTCATGAACATCTATGGTTATAACTGATTGGGCTGTAGCTGTATGTATTAACAAAAACAAACAAAGAAAGAAAAGGCCCACTCGTTTCATCTATTCACTTCTTAACGGCAATAGATTTAAGATTTACTACTTGCCAATCGAGTGGTCCTGATCTTTCAACTTCCCACACAGTTCTGTTTTTTTCATCGTGATTTTGTTCAGTCTTTTTTCTTGCTATTACCAGAGGGCCATTTTTTTTTGGTCTTTGAAGCATCATCGGTCTCTAAAACATTATCCCCTTCTGGATCATCATCGGTCTCTAAAACATTATCCCCCTCTGGATCATCATCGCCCTTTGAACTGCGTTTTTCATTCTTCATTTCAGATTTTGCAATCTTGGCATATTCTTGCGCCAGTTTCTGGTTAGACTTTGCGTCTAACTGGGATTGCTGCAGTGCGGCAACATATTCATTTTTTGATATTTTACCAGATTTATAATCGTCGAGCAGAGCTGCACGCGTGCTTTGTCTTTTGTCTATCTCCTCATGAAGCAGATTCACTTTCTGGGCTAGATATTCTTTACCTTTATCGCCCAACCGAATCACCTTTCGCTTTTCCATCCGGATCTCAACTTCATCGCCGGCATTCCTAAGAGCACTATCAATGATACCAAAAATGTGGTGACCGCCACTGTAATCCCCTATCTCATATACATTTACATACCATGTGAATTTCACCTGCGAGCCGTTATGACTTCCATTGACGATTACTTTGTAGGGCGACACAATACTCTCAATATCCCACGTATGATCATATGAGTAGGTATTGCCGCTTACTGTTCCTGTATCCGTATTGACAACTCCGGTCAAGTTAATAACGGTCCAGCTAATATTTTCCAGCGACTCGGCAGTTGTTATGGAATATGTGATTGTCTCGCTAATGGTGTCGTTTACATAAACATAGTCAACAACCTGCGGAGACGAGAAAAGGATTATGTCGTTGTCCCGGTATCTCTGCTGTTCCAGAACAGTAACTTTCCAGGTAATTGTATCGCTACCATTGGAATTTGTGGCATTAACGCTTAGGTTTTTAATCCCCGGATCTTCCCAATAAGTAGTGAAGTTATCGTAATTGTTATCCTGCACATCAACATTATCTTTAGACCAGTTCCATGTATCTATGCCCTGGTTGGCAGTAACATTGAACTTGATAGTTTCATTTGTATTGATTATTATTATGTTAAGCTCAGCATCATTGGTCTTATTGTTGTACCATGAAGTTATTTCAGGAATGGAAATTGTTTCCTCTTCTTCATCCTCTACCGTAACAGTCCAGGTGATAGTATTACTGGTTCCGTTGGTGTTATTTGTGGCATTTATGCTGATGTTATATTCTCCAATAGACTCCCAATAAGTACTGAAGTTATCGTAATTGTTATCCTGCACATCAACATTATCTTCAGTCCAGTTCCAGAAATCTATGCTCTGGTTGGCAGTAACATTGAACTTGACTGTTTCACTGACATTAACTGTTAGATATGAAGTACTATTATTGGTCTTGTCGTTGTACCACGTATCTATTATGGGATCAGAAGCACTAACTGGAATTATCAGCATTGCTATAAAAAGTAATAAAACCACACATTTCATTTAAATATTCACCTGCAAGACTACATGCATGCTATAAATATAAACATGCCGAGAGTTTATTCAAGTTTTTTTGGGTTTTTATTGTTTATTTTAGTTTTATTTTAGTTTTTATTGTTGAAAAGCATTTTTAATTTAAATAATAGGCTGTATAATCCCGCAAATTGAAAAGTGTTGAATATTGACTATGCAATATAGATGCCGCCAGGAATTTTTAACGATTATCGATACAGATAAATCTGTTAAATTCAAATAAGCAATAGGTGTTTAGAGATTGCTGATTACTGAACTGGAGCGATTCGTCCATGAAGATATAGGTGACGATGACACTTCATGTACCATCGTACCTGATGAATGGGTACATGCAAGTATTATCACAAAAGAGAACGGAGTGCTGGCAGGGCTTGAAGAAGCCATCCAGATATTTGATTATTTCGCACTGGAAGCCCATTCCGATTTAAATGACGGGGACACAATAACATCCGGTGATGTGGTCTGCAACATATGGGGTCGTGCCGGTGACGTGCTGCGCTCAGAGAGGCTGGCTCTCAACTTCCTGTGCCGGATGAGCGGGATAGCCACGTTGACAGCCCGGTGCGTGGCAGATGCAGGCAGTGTAAGAGTAGCATGTACCAGGAAGACCACGCCAGGATTTCGCAAGTTTGAGAAAAAGGCGGTAAAGCTTGGCGGTGGGGATACCCACAGGTTCAATCTATCCGATGCTGTGATGATAAAGGATAACCACATAGCCATAATGGGTATTGAAAAAGCTGTTGAACGGGCAAGGGCCGAAGCCAGTTTTACCAAAAAGATCGAAGTTGAAGTATCGGATGCGGGAGAAATGCTATCAGCAGCAAAGGCGGGTGCTGATATCATCATGTTCGATAATATGCAGCCTGAAGAGATCAAGAAGTGTATTAAAGCACTTGAAGATGCGAAATTACGTTATGGCAAAATACTGGAAGCTTCGGGCGGCATTAAGCCTGGTAATATCAGGGATTATGCTTCAACTGGAGTTGATGTTATCTCCATGGGTTCGCTTATCCATTCGGCCCGGTGGCTGGACATGAGTATGGGAATTATGTGATACGCCTCTATTCTCGATTGTTCTGTTAATAATAAAAAGTCTCAAAATTCCATCCCCAACCTTTATTACTAATTAACGTATCTATAATCCCCTCACAACATGCCAGTTTCATAGGCGGGATACGTCCCGCAGGAATGTGGCCTCTTCAAGGGCTGAACCGTGAAACCTGGAAACTAATAAGGAGATAACGAAACATGGCAAGATCAATGTATAGTCATATCAGGGATGCCTGGAAGAAACCTGACTCAACGTATGTGCACGAACTTAGATGGCACAGGCTCCAGGAATGGAGACGTGAAGCCGCAGTACAGAGAATAGACAAACCCACAAGACTTGACCGGGCACGCAGCCTGGGCTACAAGGCCAAACAGGGTATAGTCATGGTCAGGGCAGGTATCAGGCGGGGCAGTGCCCGTAAACCACGGTACATCAGGGGCCGCCGGACCAAGCGTATGGGCATGAGAAAAATCACTCGCGGCAAGAGTATCCAGCGTATTGCAGAAGAAAGGGCAGCACGCAAATTCCCTAACCTGCAGGTGCTCAACTCATACTGGGTAGGCGAGGACGGTAAGCACAAATGGTACGAGATCATAATGGTGGACCCGGCACATCCGGTCATCAAGAACGACCCCAGATTGAACTGGCTATGCCAGCCCAACCAGAAAGGACGGGTCTTCAGGGGCAAGACAAGTGCCGGAACAAAGGGCAGAGGCCAGCGCAAACGCGGCAAAGGTACTGAAAAGACCAGGCCCAGTATAAGGTCACGCGGTAATTTAGGTAAGTGAGGTCTGTGACCTCACATCATTTTTTTCAGGTTTTAAACAAACCTGAATGCCCGATTATAGTCAAAAACTAAACAATTCAAACCAATCTTTGCGGACTTTGCGCTCTTTGCGGTGACCAAAATCATACACTGCAAAGGACGCCGAATAAGGAAGAGCGATTACTCGCTCTCCCTCTTCTCAGAACGGTACGTGAGACTTTAACCTCATGCCGCTCAAGCATCTCATAACCCTTTCAGTATCGGGCAGCAGTTTCGGAAGTCAAAATAATCTTGGTCAATA
>JAUWRA010000079.1 GCA_030610815.1 Methanosarcinales archaeon | reverse complement strand
ACATAACCGCTCACCGAATTTACCGTTCTCAATAGTGATTATTGTATCATCCTTTCCTATCACGTTCCCTATGGCAGCCTCCATACTGGCAGTGCCTGAACCTGATATTACGAATACTTCGTTTTTGGTCCGGAACAGTTCGGCAAGTATCTCCCGGCATTCGTCATAGATGGCGCCGAATTCTTCGCCCCTGTGACCGAACATGGGTCTGCCCATGGCTCTCTGTACCCTGGGTGCTATGGGTACCGGCCCAGGTATCATCATCAATGTATTTTCAAGTTTCATTATCTAGTCACTCGATGCTGTTAAATCTGAATATGAATTGGTAGATATTGCATATTACATGTATTGCATGTATATCTTTTTATTTTTGTGTAATGGTCCCTGTCTAAAAAAAGTATAGCTTGCCGCCTCTTCCCCGCACCTTATGCACTCCAGACATATCATGTCCGAACGCCCCGATTACCCCAATATAAGGTTAATTGGTCCACCTAACCGAATATCAGGTCAATAAGCCACTTTACCGCCTTTATGTATGCATCGATCTCAGCCATTAAGTATCCCGGAAATCCAAATATCGATGGTATCTTAGCATCCCACCATAATGGTAATGTTCCCATCATCAGCAGCATAATTAAGACCATAGTAAGTGCAAAAACCTGTTTTACATTCATTTTTCCTACCAGACGTGATTAAAGTAATTTTATTTTTATGACATTTATAATTTGTCCACGTGGGAAAGTACTTTCATGTAAGCTTAGAAAATGCGAATGAAGTGAGCATTTTCTTGATATCTACAAAAACTATATGATAATTCACTCGCTTGTAATGGGTATGATTATTGGTTTGCTGGGTCCACAAGGAACGTATTCTGAAAAAGCTGCCAGACAGCTCAATGTGAAAGCCCGGCTCATGTTCTTCGATGATCTGGAAGAAGTTATTGAATCTGTGCTTACCAGGGAAGTTGACTGTGGTGTAGTTCCCATTGAAAATTCACTGGAAGGGTCTATCGGAATTACTATGGACGCACTTAAAGAAAATGATATATACATTATTGGCGAGGTTATTGTCCCTATCAGGCACTGCCTTCTGTCAAAGGGGCACATGGAAGATATTAAGGTTATCCTGTCCCATTCCCAGGCACTGGCCCAGTGCCGTAAATTCATACGTGAACATTTCAAGGATATTAAGATTCAGACAACAGGCAGCACATCACATGCCGCAAAACTCACTTCTAAATTCCCTGAGATGGCTGCCATAGCATCCAGGGAATCCGCACAGAAATACGGTCTTGATATACTGGCAGATGATATCCAGGACTATAAAGAGAACTACACCAGGTTCGTAGTATTAGGGAATAATATTCCCGAACCTACCGGGCATGATAAAACATCCATCATCATTCACCTTGGCCATGACAGACCGGGTGCCCTGTACGATCTACTGGGTGAATTTGCCAGCCGCAACATCAACCTGACTAAAATCGAATCCAGACCTTCAAAGATGGGATTGGGTGATTATTTATTTTACATAGATATGGAAGGACACAGGTCTGATAAAAATATCAGCGTTGCATTGAATAATATCGAAAAAATTGTTAATTGGTTGAAAATTATCGGTTCATATCCATCAGGTATAAAAATACTATAAAAATACTATGATTAATTAAGAAACTATTTTAAATATAGACACTTTAATTGATACTATGAGTTTCAGGTTGAAGTCTGCAATAAAGATTCTATGGCAAAAGATGTTCTATTTGGTCGATAATGATCTGCCTGTTATTCGGACCACCCTGGGTGATTATGTCAATACGATCGAAATACAGAAGCGTCTGGATTATGTTGTGCTCTATAATCCAAACATAGCCCGGATTGAATACCAGTCCACTGTAAACGGTACAATGGAAAATGTTCAGGAGCAGCACGATAAAAATGGATTGGAATCCAGGCTATTTAGGAACTTCAATCGAAGAGATCACATACAGGGCTTGAAAATACTTCAAATATTGAACCGGAATATTTACGGGCCATTGTTCCATAAAATGGGCAAAGGATACGGGACATTTAGGTCCATTGATCCTGATTCCAGACAAATTACGTATGAAGTGAAAAACTGCGATGAATGTTTGGATCTTCCTGATATAGATTTAAAGGCGTGTTTCTATTTTTCGGGTCTTTTGGCAGGTATCTTCAGTGCGTTATTTGATCAGTCCATGGGAACATATGAATCAACCTGTGGCACCAGCGGAGAACCTACCTGCAATTATGAAATCGGTAACATGCGTTCTATAAGTTTCAGGGATAACCAGGATGAATATCTTAATTTATCAATTTCAGATGAAAAACTGCACGAAGTGGAAACAGCATTATCTGAGAAAATAATGAAATCATTGAAAGCCGAAACTCCAGCAGAACCAATAGTAGGAATTAATAGTCATATTATAGGCTACCAACTAAGAATACTGAATAACCTGGAACAGAACCCTGAAATATTCTCTGAGACCTACCGCAAGGCAGGGGTTAAGTTCAGCAATCGGCTCGTGGATATCTTGAAAAGCTTCTACCAGGTTGACGGTGAAGAGTTACTTACGGATGCACTTCCTAAATATTACAAAAAGCAACTCCTGGCAAATATAGACATAGTTGAGAAATTCCAGGACGGTTTCATGATAACAATTTCCGAAGCGGTTGACTGTGCTGGTGTGAAAAATCTGGATGTTAAGCCCTGTGCGTTCATGCGCGGAGAAATTGAGGGTATTGCAAATATTGCTACTGGTAAACATATCCGGTGCGATATCCATTCATGTAAGTACGATACAGGAGAACAGTTCTGCCAGTTGGAGCTTTCGTATATTGAAGAGGAAAAAGATATTCCTGACTGGTTACAAGAGATTGAAGAGCAATAGAATGCCTGGGAACGAACCCGATATTTTATTTGTATTGCATTCCTGAAGTCAACTGAAATAAATAAACTGGACATCATCCAAATGATTCCAAAATAATTCAACCATATTTATTCACAATGACTGCTAATTAATCCTGATGCCATTTGTAAGCAAATGTCCAAAATTAGAGTTGACTGATAAATAACTTGAACATTTTTCATGCACTGAAGGATTCATCATAGGTCTAACTGAAAAACCAAATCTTAAGTAAATAGCGACCGTAATTGACTGTGATAGTCCATGATACGCACATTCTTAGCAGTAGAACTTCCTGACCACATAAAAGAGGCTGCACATTCCATCCAGCAGGAAATGGATTTCAAGGGCCTGAAACTGGTGGACCCAGGTCTCATCCACATCACCCTGAAGTTCCTTGGCGACATTCCCGAATCACAGGTAGCTCCCATCACCGATGCCCTGACTAAAATTGACTGCGCCCCGTTCACAGCCAGGGTCACAGGTGTGGGCGTGTTCCCAAAACCATCCTACATGAAAGTTATCTGGCTGGGTGCCACAGGTGAGTTCGAACACCTGCACAGCGAAGTGGAGCGCGTCCTGAAGGAGTTCAGGTTCAAGAAGGACCGGGGCAGGTTCACTGCACACGCCACACTGGCACGGGTCAAACACCTGGACAATACTTCAAAGGAGCAACTTGCCCGCGTGCTGGCAGGACTGCAGGACATTGACCTGGGGGAGTTTACTGTGGATTCCATTGCGTTTAAGAAAAGCACACTTACACCCAGGGGTCCCATTTATGAGACCCTGAATGAAATTCCACTTAAATGATACCATGAACGCAAATAATATAATAAACGAGGTCCTGGGAAAAATAAAGCCGGTGCCTGCTGAACAACAGAGGATGCAGGAAGTAGCCGACCGCATCATATCCCTGGTGAACCGAACAGCAGCAGGAACGGGCCTTGCCGACGTTTCAGGCATGCTGGTGGGCTCTGCCGCCAGAGGCACCTGGATATCGAACGAGCACGACCTGGATATATTCATATCATTCCCGGAGGATACACCGGAACAGGACCTGAAGACTGTGGGGCTCAATATCGCCAGGCAGGTGGCGGCTGATGCCGACAATCGTGAGGAGCGTTATGCAGAGCATCCTTACGTCCATGCTGTTTTCGGTGACTTCGAGGTTGACCTGGTACCCTGCTTCAGGGTGGGCAGTGCTGCGCAGATAAAATCAGCAGTTGACAGGACCCCCTTCCACAACCTGTTCATCCTGGACAGGATAGAGGGACTGGAAGATGAAGTGCTCCTGCTCAAGCAGTTCATGAAAGGAGCAGGGGTTTATGGTTCAGACCTGAGGACAGGCGGGTTCTCGGGATACCTGGCAGAACTGCTCATAATACATTACGGCTCGTTCATGGAAGTGCTGCAAGCAGCAGATGGCTGGAAATCCGGCATCATCATCGACATTATCGAGCACGGGAACAAGCAGCACAATGACCCGCTGGTGGTGGTGGACCCCACTGACCCGGCAAGGAATGTGGCTGCGGCACTGACACTGGACAGGTTTGCCGGATTTATTGACAGGGCACGGCAGTATCTGGATTCCCCTGCAATTGAACAGTTCTTACATAATCCTGCGGCTCCATTAAGTGACACGGAATTTAAGAACATCACGGCCAGGCGCGGTACTGATCTGCTGGCAGTGGTATTTGACAAACCCGATGTGGTGGATGATGTGCTATATCCCCAGTTGTTCATGTTGCACAACAGTATTACGGACCTGCTGTCCCGGAATGGATTTACTGTCCTGAATGGTGATGTTTGGGCTGGTGATGGTGAGGCAGCCGTGATGTTGGAGATGGAAGTGTCCTGTCTGCCCCCTGTTAAGAAACATACAGGCCCGCCTGTTTGGGAGCGGTCCCATGCAGGGAACTTCAAGCAGAAATACCTGCAGAACAAAGGGCTCTCAAAAGTCTATATCGAGAACGGCAGGTATGTAGTAGATGTACTGAGACCATATACTGGCCCGGTAGAACTTATTAAAAGCGAACTTCTTAACTGCAGGTTGGGTAAGCACGTGGGTGCATGTATCAGGACTGGTTTTGAAATACGAAAAGACGAGGGACTTCAGGAAATAGATAGTGCGGATTTCAGGATTTTTTTAAAAGAATTCTTTAAACTTTGAGTGTGAAAAAATAAGAAAGACCTGGCTGGGCCAGGTCATAATTCTTTAACTTACTGTCCCTGAAAACGGCTGAACACCTGATACGCTGTATCCATACACTCCAATTGTCCATGTACCTGGTACTGCATTGGCGACATTGAGGGTTTCGCTCGAGGTGCCACTTTGGGTGGAACTTGCCACAGATACTCCTGAAGGATCAAATGCGAACATGTCTATATCACTGTCCACATTGTCCCATGTGAGTGTGGCATTTAACTGTCCGGAAGTTACATCCACAAGGTAATATCTCCAGCATTTGTTACTGACAGTGTTCATGAAATCACCCGGATTCGTGACTTCATCACCGATACTGACAGATACAGGGATATTAATAACCTCCATGTTACCTGAAATGGTAATTTTACCTGTGTAATCACCATTCGCCCCGGGAGAGTTAAACATGGATGAGAACACTTCCTGTGTATTCGCGGGTACGAAGAACGATTCAGGATCATTTACCAACAATGATGTGTTCTTAGACATTACATCGTAGGCTCCCAGATAGTGTTCTGTGGTACTGGCCTCAGCAGCGAGTGGCCATACTTCAACTCTCCAGGTCCCGGATTTTGGATCTTCAATGTTGACACTTGCAGTTGAAGGTTCCCATAATCCGAAAATTACCCAATCAACCCACCAACCATCAGGGTCAAAAATATCTGCTCCGAGTACTGCGGAATTGTTCAATGCCGTCATTGTCAGCGTGAATGCGGATCCATCATCAGGTATATCAAAGGTATGTAATCCATAACCTGGTTCAATTGGTTCAATTGGTTCCGCTGTTTCTGGTGGTACTGGTACTGGTGGTGGTGGTACTGGCAACCATTCTTCATAATCCACGCTGCCTGAGAAGATACCGCTGGCAGAAGCATTGGGAAGGGTAATATAACCTTCTACCTGGACTGGTATTCCGGATTCACCCATATTTGTTACCGTAAAGGTATGATCCACTAAGGCATTGTTTGACATTACCACAGGATTCATCCAGCTAGCGGGTGCTACTGCAAGTGAATGTAGTTGTGTAATCATGGTGAAATGTATATTCTCTATCATAGAATCAAACACGAATGAATCCACTAACAACATCCATCTCCCTGGCATCGGGTTTATGGTTGAGACCGTTCGTTGGGTCATACTTTCCTCGCCAAAATCATAATCCACGAACTCGCCTTCGGGATCGAGAAGATACAGGTCTACCCAGCCAGGAACTTCATTAAATGACATAGTGGATGTTATTCCAGGCGTTCCTACAGGTACTTCGAAGTAATAATAATTGGTACCTCTCTTGTAATCTTCAGATGTTTGCAGATGGATCACATCACTGAACTGGGAACTACCGCCCACAAAGGTCAGTGGCGCATCCATAAGAATAGGAACACTGGCTGATTGACCATTGCCATTGGCAACTATTCTACCGGAATGGATTCCAGACGACAATCCGGCAGGCATTCCGACTTCAATCTTTACTTTCTTGGTCTGTCCTTTCCCTATGGTGATGGTTTCCTTTGAAAATTTGACATCCACGTTACCAGTGGTACTGAGATAGACTTCCATAGTTTCAGTCCCGGTGTTTGAAATCTCCAGAACTTCATTGATGTATTCACCTGGTGGGGTCACATAGCAAAAACTGGCTGGCGATATTTTAAGGGTCTGCTCAACTGCAGATATTGCATTGATCCTTCCCGCACCCTGGGTAATGGGATCATAGCCAATATCCACACCGGTATTCATCAACTGCTGTCTGATCTGGTCCGGAGTCCAGTCAGGATGTGCCTGTAACATCAGAGCAGCTACTCCTGATACATGGGGTGCCGCCATGGAAGTACCTGAAAGTGCCATATAGTATTTGCCCACGGCATATTCACTGTACCACATATCAAGTATAGAACCGGATGCCTTTGCTGAAACAATACCCTGAGCTGCAGGATCTGAATAGATGAACGCAGCACCTCCAGGCGCAACTACCTCGGGCTTTATGCGGTGGTCCCAGGTAGGGCCTGCTGAACTGTATGATGCTATACTATCCTGCTTCGTGGTCGCTCCTACTGCAATGACCTTCTCAGCGCTGGCAGGTGAACCGATAAGGAATGCTCCTCCTGAGTTCCCTGCCGATGCAATTAGCACAACACCTGCATCCACTGCTGCGTTGGCAGTCATGGCCATCGGATCAGTGCCGTCAGGAGGCCATATACCTGCGCCCAAGCTCATGGAGATGATATCTGCACCATTGTCAACAGCGTATTCAATCCCTGACATAACAGATGAAGCGGTACCCCAACCATGGTTATCCAGCACTTTGACGTTCATAAGAGAAACCTGCGGTGCCACGCCCGTATAATTGCCACCGGAAGCGGCTCCACTTCCTGCTATAATACCTGCGACATGTGTACCGTGCCCGAATCCATCATCAGGTGTTTCTCCGGCTATGAACGAAACCTGATCCACTACCTTATTCTTGAGGTCAGGATGGTTTGAATCGATACCAGTATCTATTACCGCTACAGTAATTCCAGATCCGTTATAACTTGACCAGAGGGTGTTTGCCCCAATTAACGGAACACTTTCATGAATATATGCATTTACCCTGAAATCATTATAGATCTTATCTACATTCGGATACTTGGCAATCTCTTTTACCTTCTTGGCTTTAACAGTGGCAGAATATGCATTGGCCAGCTTATGATATTTTATTTTCTTACCATCAGCTTTCTTTATTGCCTTTTCGACGTCACTCTTGTCTTTATCCTTTTTGACTACAACAATTATGCCTAATTCGGCATAATCCCCTTTTTCTATTAAATCCAAGAGTTCGGAATGGATATTTGAGTTCTGAAATCCATTGATAGCATGATGTCTGTACTCGCTTTTTGTCTCTGATCTTGATTCTTTTACACCCATAACAGTAGGGGTGAAGATACTTAGAATCATAACCATGCAAATGAGCAAGCCTAGTTTTGATTTAAATCCCATTTCTTCAATCCTCCTAATTACATTTGACTAAATATAGTCAGATTCAATAATACAATAATAATATTTAACATTTTCGGCACGGTTTTTATATATTTATTTGATTTGATATAAATTAAGAATGGCTTGAACATACATTCTGAAGCTTTTCGGCTCAATATTATTACTTTTACTGATGACGATTTTGGAAATCTCATCGGAAAATGCGTAGATATGAAGGGACAAGAAACTGCTGACTTCGTTCGCAGTTAGTTGAGCAAATCGAGTATAACTCAATATATTATTAAAAAATCCTGTATAATCAGTGAAGTTCCTTTATTTGCCGGACCACTTTAATCGTAGTGTTAGATGGTATGCCTGCTTTCAGATCCACTCTATTGATCAATGTCTCGAATATTGAAATTACTGAACTGCTCAGTGCCCGGTGATCATACCCTCCCTCCAGCGCCAGTACCAGCTTCCCACCGCACAGTTCATCTGCCAGCGAGCGCACCACCCCTGTCATCTGTCCAAACCCTTCTGATGTCAGGTTCATACCTGCCAGCGGGTCATCCCTGTGCCCGTCCTGTCCTGCGCTGACAAGAATGATATCAGGCTTGAATTTACGGGCTGCTGGCACCAGTATCGCACTAAATACGTACAGGTAATCCGTATCTCCTGCACCTGATCGTAGCGGCACGTTAATATTATATCCACTACCATCTCCTGCACCAATTTCGTCCACACTGCCCGTGCCAGGATAATGGGGGGATTGGTGGATGGAAAAATACAGCACCGAGCTGTCCTTATAGAAAGCTTCCTGTGTACCGTTGCCGTGGTGGACATCCCAGTCAACGATAAGCACTTTTTCCAATCCATTCTTTTGTGCATGCCGGGCAGCTATGGCAATATTATTGAACAGGCAAAAACCCATACTCCTGTCCGGCTCGGCATGATGTCCGGGCGGGCGTACCAGTGCGAATACACTGTCCATCCCGTCCATAACCGCATCAACTGCTAAAATCACTCCACCGGCAGCCAACAACGCTATCTCATACGAGCGGCTGCATGTGGGTGTATCAGGGTCGAGATGCATCAAACTTGCTGAAAAATCCCTTACTGTCCGGATAAGGTCATGAGTATGGATATAATTGATCTGGTCCACTTTGGCAGGTACGGGTTCGATCAGGATGAGCCTGTTGAAATAAGGACTTTTCTTCAAGCCATCCATTATAGCAGTTAAGCGACCACCATTCTCAGGATGGAGGCCAGTGTCATGCTTCAAGTAGTCATCGTGATATACATAGCCTGTCTGCATAAAAATAAAAGGCACAGGTTACAATATAAGATTTTTGGAATTAGAGTCTTGTAAGGTCGATAAAACCAGCAAGGTTGACTATTCCAATAGCAGCTACAACCTCACCTTCTTTATCCATGATCGGTGAGACCACTACAGGGACATCCTTATAAGGCCCCTCTTCGGCAAAGCCATGAATGGTCCTTTTCTGTTCTATTGCCATTTCCAGGTACTTACCAGTGTAATTATAATCAATGACCTTATTGTTCTCGATCCTTATACCATTCTTATTCTTACTCTTTACTGTTACCGGGAGACCAACTGCTGAATATATGGCCATTGCTATCTGTTCTAAGTCTTCAGATGTTGAATCTTTGGTTATGGCAATTCCTTCCATTATTACACCAGATGAGAAATATGATATAATATATTTAAATGCTCCGAAAATGTGCTGCAGATCAAGCCAGGCTTATGTCGCAGCCAGCTCCCTGTCCGATACCTTCATCCACACGCACATGCAGGTTCGTGATATTATCTGCAAAACCGTTATTCCTGATAGCGGTAGAAATCTCATTAAGGAAATACGTGCACAGGTCTTCGGCACTTACCGACGGTATGGGTAGTAACTTTACATCATCTGCGGGCAGTACATAATGTTTACAGCTTTTAATAAGTTCCACTGTATAATAACCATTATCTTCTGTTATCTTCAATCTGGGATCGTCCCTGGCCAACAATATCCTGTGGTCCAGCCGGTCGCATACCCCCATAACAATCCTCTTCACATCCTCAAAATCAATGATGAACTGCCCTGCCTGACTGCCCTCGATACGTACACTGACGGCATAAGTATGACCGTGCAGCCTGCCGCATTTTGGATGGTCAGGTATTAAATGGCAGGCTGAGAACCGTAGTTTTGCATGCCAGCCATCAAGTTCTATGAACAAATCTTATTCACCTGGGTGAGGTTTAAGGCAGTCCATAACAATAAACCCTTGTATGGCCAGGAACCAGAAGGATTATTTCTACTATAAAGCAAAGGATGAAGGATATCGTTCCCGGGCTGCTTACAAGCTGCAGCAGATCAATAAAAAGCACAACGTAATAAAACCAGGTGCATCGGTAGTGGACCTGGGTGCTGCCCCGGGTGGCTGGCTGCAGATGGCAAAAGAGCTTTCAGGCGGGCGGGTACTGGGTGTTGACCTGCAGAAGATAGCACCTATTGAGGGAGTGGATACCTTTAAAGGGGATCTCACTTCTGACAGGACACTGGAACGGATCGAGGAAATCATTGGCGAACACGGGGCAGATACCGTAATTTGCGATGCAGCGCCGAACCTGACCGGCAACTGGAGTCTCGACCACGGCCGTTCCATTAACCTGAGCGAGGCGGCGCTTGGTGTGGCAAAACGGCTGCTAATGCCGGGGGGTCATTTTGTTGTCAAGGTATTCCAGGGTGATATGTTCAAGGAGTTCCTGGATGAAGTGAAGGAGAACTTTGTGTATGTACGTTCATATACGCCTTCAGCTTCCAGGAAGCAGAGTGCTGAGATATATGTGAT
>JAUWRA010000106.1 GCA_030610815.1 Methanosarcinales archaeon | reverse complement strand
CTGGTAGGGGGAAATAGCATTTCAGCCAACCTGATATCTTCGGTCTCGGGGTCATTAATGTATTTCTCCACACTTACTGAGGTGCCCATAATCAGTGCATTGACCAAATTAGGTATGGGCAAGGGACCTGCACTGACCATGTTACTGGCCGGGCCGGCTCTCAGCCTGCCCAATATGATCGTAATATCCAGGATAATGGGTACAAAAAGAACAGGTCTTTACATTGGTCTGGTGATATTTGCATCACTGGTATCAGGGATCATTTTTGGTTATATGGTTGCGTGATAGAGGTGAGATAAATGGAAACCATACAATGTTCCTGTGAATCCGGCAACATGGGTATATTTCCCTTTGCCGGTGCAGTAAATGTGGGACAATTGAGAATAATCCTAAGTGGGGTATCCACTTAACTCCCGAAACTTCATACTTCACGATCTAGGGGGATATTGTTTTATCGGCTTATAGAAAAAGCCGTATCAACAGACCCTAATCCATACAAATCTATTATTGGTAGGGGAAAGTGTTTATAGAACGGGAGTTAAGTGGATACCCCACTTAATCCTATATCGGGACCATCAACCAGATCGTTAAGCGAGCTTTTTTCAGCTACCGCCTTGTTTACCGATCCACTCACATATCTCACTATCTTCAGGTACCCTCCCCTCACACATCACCTTACCGTCAACCACCACGGCAGGAGTAACAGCCACCCCGTAGGTCATTATGCTCTCAACATCTGTTACGGGTATGACCCGAAACTCTGTCCCCAGCACAGCTTGCACTACCGTATTCAGCGCATCATTATACAACTTACCCCCTATGCCCAGCACTTCGACCTTGTGCTTGAGACCTTTACGGCAGTCAAAACATACTACTTCATTCCCTTCACGGTTTGTGGTAAAGGTCTTGTGGCACACCGGACATGCGACCTCGTGCAGGCTGCTTTTCTTTTTCTTCAGGGCATAGTCCACGAGGGCAGCATTAAAACAACTGCATCCTTCCTTTTTGTCCATAAGTTCATACCTCGATCTCAATGGCCCCGTAGGGGCAGGTTACCTTACACAGCATACAGAGTTTACATTCATCCGGCTTAGTCGCAACACACACACCATCACGTATTTCCAGGCTCCGGCTCTTGCACACTTTTACACAATCGCCGCAGCCGTTACATTTCGTTTCATCGATAATCAATTTAACCATGACTTCCCCATCCATGTCAATTAAATAAATTCCTGGACTTAAGACATATCTTCACAAGTGCCAGCATTACCGGTACTTCGATCAGGACTCCAACTACTGTCGCCAGTGCAGCACCTGAGTTAAGACCAAAAAGCAAGATGGATACAGCAATTGCCACTTCAAAATGATTACTCGCACCTATCAGTGCTGTAGGCGCTGCATCTTCATATGACAAACCAATTAACCTGGATATGCCGTAACCAAGGAAAAAGATGAAAAACACCTGGATCAATAGCGGTATAGCTATCATCAATATGACTAAAGGTTCCTTAATGATCACGTCACCCTGAAGACTGAACAGAGTGATCAGGGTTATCAGCAATGCTAAAATAGCAATATTATGCATCACAGGGGAAAATGTATTCTCAAACCAATCGGCACCTTTTCTCATAAGCAGTTCTTTTCTTGAAAAGTAGCCTGCCACCAGCGGCACACCCACATATAATCCCACTGACAGGGCTATGGTCTGCCAGGGCACTACGATCTCACCGATCCCCAATAACCATCGTGCCATGGGTGCATATAATATTAACATGACCAGACTGTTGATAGCAACCATGACCAGTGTATGACCCTGGTTACCTTTTGCCAGATAACCCCATACGAGCACCATGGCCGTACATGGAGCAATGCCCAATAATATCATTCCGGCAAAGTATTGCGAGGGCAGGTCCATATCTCCCATCAACGTAGGTGTAACGGTATCTGGTAAGAATGGAGTGAATATCACTTTCATAAAAACCCAGGCAAAAAAAAGCATTGTAAAGGGCTTTATCCCCCAGTTCACAAACAAAGTTATTAAAACAGGTTTGGGTGTTTTACCAGCTTTAATGACTTGTTTAAAATCGATTTGAACCATGATGGGAAAGATCATAAAGAACAGTAGAACTGCAATGGGCAGGGATACACTGTATAATTGCATTGAATCGATAGAAGTTGCCACTGCTGGAAATGTCTTGCCTAATAAAAGACCTGTAATGATGCAGACAATGATCCACATTGTGAGATATTTTTCAAAAAATCCTAATTTTTTCTCGTCTGGCATTTATTTGCACCAAATATCGGGTTATGTGTTATTTCAATGATTATTGAAATGATTACGTATATATTTTTCTGAAAACGACCGGGACACACTTATCAGAAGTAATGGTGAGAGAGCAATATTTATACTATAACATGTCTAAATATATTTACATATGTGTTGAGGATTACTATGCAAAGAACAATAATTTTTATCCTGGCTTTTTTAGCAATTATGCAGTCTGTTACAGCCTTGGATCCACTTATCTATATCAGACCAGGGACCCTGGAGAACCAAACCGAGGGTTTTGTCCTGATGTATCCATTTGAAAATATTGTAGAACAAGGGCAGACTGTAACATTTAAGAACGAGGATCTGCACAGAAGACCATTTACCCTGGTCAGTGAAGAAAACCTGTTTTCCCAGACCACTCTGACATTCAGAAGAAGTCTATCCGTACAATTTGATGAACCGGGAACATATAATTTCTATCTGGAAGAAAAACCGACAGTTACATTTCAGTTAAGGGTTGTAGATTACGATTCCAACAACGAGCCTCAGGCAAACCAGTCCCCTCCCCCTGAACTGGAAGTTGTAGAGGAAAATAATCCGTGGGCAGCAATGAAAGATATACCTGGTTTTTGCACACCTGCTACATTAATGATGCTTATTCTCGCTATCCTGATAGTAAGGAAAAAAAGAATGGATTGAATTATTGAAAGCCTGAAATGAAAAATAGTTATTAAATGAGAGAAGGGCTGAATAATTACGAATTATGATGTATAAATTATGATGTATAAATTATGATGTATAAATTATGATGTATAAATTATGATATATAAATTATGATATATAAATTATGATATATAAATTATGATATATAAATTATGATGTATGAATTATGATGTATGAATTATGATGTATGAATTATGATGTATGAATTATGATGTATGAAATTACTCAGTGGTGATGTGTATGCTAAAAAAATTTATAACTCTACTGATACTCCTGGCGATCATCCAGCCTGTATGGGCCATTGACCCTGTCATAACAATAAATGTACCGGTAGCGGAGGAACCCACAGATGGCTTCTCTGTGTATCCTGAAGGAACTACCTTCCAACAGGGCCAGAATATCTCATTTTTCAATAATGACAGGAACCGGCGCTGGTTCACATTGATATGCGACAAGAACATTTTCGTGAATGTGACCACCGGTGAAGCTACCGATGAATCATACATGTCCTTCAGGCAGCGCACCCGTCTGCAGCTCAATGAGCCCGGGGTTTACGATTTCCATCTGCTTGAAAAACCCACGGTCACCATCCGGATAACAGTGATAGGTGATGATCCCGGTGAGATCGGTGAGATAATAGATACCCAGGATATACCAAAGGATTTGCCGGAAACTGGAAGTAATGATTTCTTCAAAGGACTGGGTGAACTGCCAGGCCCTGGAATATTGACTGCCTTTATGATGCTTATCCTTGCTTTTCTGACACATAGAACCAAGGAATAAGTCATCACAAAGATACAATTATGTAGATAGCCATCTATCTACACCCCCTTAAATACCAGGACGCTGATGAACCATGTTCTTACAATTTAAATCACAGGTTACCCAAGCCTTGACCTCTGCCCTTGAAGCAAACGGTCTGGAAGTAACATACCTGAGCCTTGAGGAGTCGGTCCATGCGGATATTGCCTCATCGGTAGCGTTCAGGCTGGCTCCGGTATGCAAAAAAAGCCCGGCAGACATAGCGTCAATGCTGGCTGCATCCATCAATGTACCTGAAAACGGACTGATCGACAGAGTTGAAACAAAAGGGCCGTATCTCAATTTTTATATCAACCAGACCTTCCTGGACCGGACCGTGTCTGCCATACGAGCACAGGGACACGATTACGCCAGCCAGACCGGGCGCGGAAAAGTCATTCTGGAGCACACCTCTGCCAACCCCAACGGCCCCCTGCACGTGGGACATATCCGCAATTCCATTATCGGGGATACACTTGGACGCATCCTGGAAAAAGCAGGGTATGAGGTGGAGACCCAGTACTACATCAATGACATGGGCAGGCAGATAGCCATTGTCTCATGGGCGCTGGAGCATTTTGATTTTGATACTGAAAAGAAATCAGACCATGCCATCGCAGACATCTATATCCAGGCAAACAGGGTGTTGAACGACGAACCTGATAAGAAGGCCGAGATCGATGAACTGATCCAGCGCATCGAAGACGGTGACCCGGACGTGGCAGAGCGATTCAAACATGCCGTTGACCTGGCCATGGAAGGTATCAAATATACCCTGGGGCGCATGAACATCCACCATGATTCATTTGCCTGGGAATCCACCTATGTCCGTAACAGCGACGTAAGCACCACAGTGAGCCGAATAAAGGATACGGGCAGGACCGTTGTCGATGATGGTGCCCTGATGGTCGATCTGTCTGACTATGGTTTTGAGAAAAAACTGGTGATACTGCGCAGTGACGGGACATCCCTGTACACAACCAGGGACCTGGCATACCACCTGTGGAAAGCCGGGCACTGCGACAGGATGATCGATGTGCTGGGAGCCGATCACAAACTGATATCCGGTCAGTTGAAGGCAGTATTGAATGCACTTGGTGAGAACGAACCTGAGATCGTGATATTCGAGTTCGTATCCCTGCCCGAGGGCAGTATGAGCACCAGGCGGGGTAAGTTCATCAGTACCGATGAACTGCTTGACCAGATAAATACCCAGGCACTGGTGGAAGTGGAGAAACGCAGGCCAGACACATCTGATGATTTTAAACAGGAAGTAGCGAACTTCGTGGGTATAGGAGCCATCAGGTATGATGTTGTTAAGGTGTCACCAGAAAAATCCACGGTATTTGACTGGCGTGAGGCACTGGATTTTGAGAAACAGGGTGCCCCGTTCATCCAGTACAGCCATGCCCGGGCATGCAGCATACTGGCCAATGCTGAAGGTTCAGGTGTAAAGCTGGCAGACCTGGAACATCATATATCCGTACTGGTGGAAGACCAGGAAATCGAACTAATAAAACATCTGGCCCGCCTTACTGCTGTTATAGATACGGCAGCTGTGGATCTGAAACCCCATCATCTTGCCACATATGCCAGGGAAGTGGCCGATTCATTCAACCAGTTCTACAGGTACGTACCTGTGCTAAATGCCGAAGTCTCCCTGCGGGACTCGAGACTGGTACTGGTGGACTGTGCAAGGAATGTGTTATCAATTGTGCTTGACACTCTGGGCTTACATGCACCTAAGAGTATGTAAAGAAATACCGAAAAAGTAATTATCATTCTGCTCCAATCACAGGTGATCAGATTTTGAGGTCTACAAAATGCAATACCATGCCGAAGTTACCATCGGGCTAAAAAGCGGGATGCTTGATCCCGAAGCCACTACTATCCAGAAGGCACTTGAAAACCTGGGATTTCCAACCGATTCACTGGAAATGCAAAAACGGTTCGTTCTCGAACTTGATGCACCTTCCAAGGATGAGGCCAAATCCAGGGTGGATGAGATGTGCAGGCGGCTGCTGGCAAATCCTGTGATACATAATTTTGACATAGAAATAGAGGAATCAGGATGAAGATCGCTGTACTCCAGTTCGGCGGCAGCAACTGCGACTATGATGTGCTGTATGTGCTCACTGAGGTTGTGGGCGTGGATGCCGAAATTGTTTGGTACAAGGATGAATTAAAAGGATATGATGGCGTGGTAGTACCCGGCGGATTCTCGTACGGCGATTACCTTCGGGCAGGCGCTATAGCTGCCAGGGCACCCATAATGAATTCGGTCAGGAAGATGGCGGACAAGGGACTGCCTGTAGTGGGTATATGCAACGGGTTCCAGATACTGGTGGAATCCGGACTATTACCTGGTGCACTTATGACCAACCGCTACCCGAAGTTCAGGTGTGACCGGGTCAACCTGAGGGTGGATAATAATACATCCCCGTTCACAAATTCTTTCAAAAAAGGCCAGGTCATCAGAATACCCATTGCACATATGGAAGGCAATTATTTTGCACAAGAGCACACCTTATCCGAACTTAACTCACAGGACAGGGTCGCATTCAGGTATGTGGATGAGCAGGGTAATGCTACCAGTGAGGCAAACCCCAACGGGTCCAGTGAGAACATTGCGGGAATCCTTAATGAGCAGGGTAACATACTTGGGATGATGCCTCATCCTGAGCGGGCATCTGAAAATATTCTCGGTTCTAAGGACGGTAAAAAGATATTCGACTCAATGGTGGAATATATTTCATCATTTTAGTTATTACTGGTACTTGGAAAGACTATCTTTATAAGCATATACACACAAATATTTAGTGAGATGTTTAACAAGATCAAGCGGTATATTAAAATCCTGCAGGTTTTTCATAAATATAAACTTTACAGTATTTTATTAAAAGAATATAAGCAGAAAAAAGAATCTGTGGATCTTTGTACCTGTCCTATTGACATTGAACGCAAGTCAAATTCCGTTAAATTGCGTATGGCATTTGAGGAACTGGGCCCCACATTCATCAAGCTCGGCCAGGCCATGAGCAAACGACCTGATATTATACCAATTGAATATGGCAAAGAACTTGAGAAGCTCCAGGAAATGGTACAGCCCTATGATTTTGAAAGAATGCAGCCAGCATTACGTTCGGGATTCTGTCCCGGATCGAAAGAAACCGGGATATATTCCATAGATATTTTTGATAAATTCAACACAGAGCCAATAGCCAGTGCCTCTATTGCCCAGGTATATGAAGCTATATTGAATGGGGAGAATGTGGTGGTCAAGATCGCCAGGCCTGGTATGATGAACGTGATCAATCTTGACCTGGATATACTCTATGACCTTAAGTTCATCTTTGTAAAACTCCTGAGGATCAAAACCCAGATCGATATCGATGGTTTCCTTGAGGAATTTAAGATAATGCTTAACCGTGAACTTGATTACCGCAATGAAGCCCTTAACATGGAACGTTTCAGGGAGAATTTCAAGAATATCAAACAGGTTCGCATTCCCAAAGTATACTGGGAATTTACAAGTGATAACATACTGGTAATGGAACATATCTATGGAGTGCCGCTAAGGGATTTTAGGACGTTTAGTTTGGATAAAAGAAAAAGGATCGCAAAACTCATCTCATCCAGCTTTCTCAGGATGGTTTACATTGATGGATACTTCCATGCCGACCCCCATCCCGGCAACATATTCGTCATGAAGGATGGCGGTATCGCATACCTGGATTTCGGCGCAGTGGGTAAACTGGACTCTGAGATCAAAAAGGGAATGTACTCGATCTTCTATGGTGTCTATATAAAAGACGTGGATCTGGCGGCCAGGGCATTCCTGAAACTGGCTCGTAAAAGCCCGGATGATATAGATATCCATGCTTTCAAGTGGGATGTTGACGAACTTATTACCAGGCAGCACTATGGGAAGGGCGAACGCCATAGTGATGATTTTGTCAAACTAGCATTAAAATATGACCTATCCCTGCCCAGAACCTTCTCACTCCTGGAGAGGGCCCTTGTACTGATAGAAAGTACCTGTCTTGATCTTGACCCGGAATATAATATTATGAGTGATGTCAAGACTCTTTCCAAAGAGATCGCACGTTCAAAGTATTCACCTGCCAGGTTGGTAGAAGATTTCCAGATGGAATGGGACAACTTCTATGACCTTATGAAGAATATCCCTACAGGTATAAATGACATTTTTGAAAGTGTGAAGATGTTTAAGGAGGCGAATGTAGTTAAACAGGAAAATGCCATTGAGAACCGAAGGTTCATGATATCTATTTTTCAGAACCTGTTTGTAACTGTTCTCCTGATTGCATCTATAACCTTGCTGGTGCTGGGCCAGAAAGAACCTGAACTGGAAACCATCGGGCTTGTCGGTTTTGCAACCAGTATAATCCTGGCCGCTATAATGATCTTAAGAAAAAAATAAATATAAATATCGGGTTTTATGGATATCCTACTTCCAGGGATTGCCAAATCTTTCCTTGGACGTGATCTCTGATATCTCCCGACGTCCACCTGACCTGCTGCTACCTGCTGCAGGATAGCCAATGGCAACCACTGCCATAAGTTCCAGGGATCCAGGTGCATTTAGAATATCCCCAACTTCGTCCTTCTGGTTCAGTATCTCTCCCAGCCACACAGCCCCCAATCCCATACCATGTGCCGCCAGCAGCATGTTCTGTATGGCTGCACCACATGCCTGAACATCCTTTGTATGATCATACATCACATCCCTGTCAAGGAATACAGCAATAAGCAAAGGCGCACTGCGTACAATTGTGCTGTATCTGGTACATCCTGCAAGTGACCCTGCAATCTCCCTTTCCCTTACTACCACAAAACGCCACGGTTGGTTGTTGAGACCTGAAGGAGCCCAGCGCCCCGCTTCCAGTATATCTTCGATCATGCTGTCCTCAACCGGGTCACCAAGAAATTCCCTGATACTCCTGCGGGATCTGATGATCTCAAGTATCCTGGTTTTTTCCACCATCAATCCAACTCCAGGTCTTTTTTTACTTACCTGCGCAGTGTCAGCAGTACAGCCACCGACAAACCCATCAGACCTGCCAGTATCCCAAATCCAGGCTCTTCCCTGGTGGGTGACGGGACCGGTGTAGGTGTAGGTGTGGGTGTAGGGGTATAGCCAGGCCGTGGAGTCTCGCCAGGGAGGGGGGGCGGATTACCTGTTATGAATTCAGGTGAAGCGGATATCTCCTCACTGCGATAGCCCTGGAGGTCATGGAATTTTGCCGTAGCTTGAGGTAATTCATACGTGCCGTTTTCACTTGCACTTATAATATAGGTCAGGGTGATGCTGTTCTCCTCACCTATTATCTTTGGTGATGTGGTATAGGTTTCTCCGCTGACAAGAGTGACATTATCCGGTAATGGGTCGTTGTCAAA
>JAUWRA010000207.1 GCA_030610815.1 Methanosarcinales archaeon | reverse complement strand
GTGGTCTGAGACTCCTTTAGATGCCACCAGATCCGAAATATATGATGAATCAATATTATATCCATAAGCCTGGAAAATATCCTTTAGTATATTGAGTACAGGTTGCTTGTTCATTTTAAATCCCGATATAGAAAGGTTATTTGGATTAAAAAAGTTTCGGGTTTGGTTTTCTATTTTGGACAGAAGTGAAATAACTGGCATGATTGAATACTTGATTGTCTGTGAATTTTTTGAAGTGCAAAAGGGTTTTAGTAGTTTTAATATGAATACCACATTAGTTATTGTAAATCATTACAATTACATTATGGAGGAATATTTTATGGAAGAAAGTAAAACGATTGTGGAAACTGAAACTGTAGCAAAAACAGAATCAAAAAACAATGATAATATAATGGCAGCTCTTGCCTATTTGCTTGGATCTGTAAGCGGAATCATTATTTACCTGATTGAAAAGGATAAACCTGACAAAAGCAGGTTCGTAATGTTCCATGCTGTGCAGGCGATTATCTTAGGTATTGTATGGTTTATCTTTTCGTTTGTTCCATTCATTGGACAGTTAGTTATTTTTATCACATGGGTAGTAATGATCTATAAAGCATATACAGGAGAGGAATACCACCTGCCTGTGATTGGCGAATATGCTGAGAAATATATCTAACTTTCATTTGGAAGAAACTTATATCGACGATTTAGTAAATTAAGATATATATTGAGATATTTGCATCTGTTGTAATATCCGGTAATTTATTGCAACACCTAATAGCAACAAAATATGCGGCAGCCGGGAATCGAACCCGGATTAGTGGCTTTGGAAGCCGCTGTCATACCGTTAGACTACGGCTGCATATTGCTATATTTTTTTCGATTTAGTACCGTTGAGCCAAAGGCAAGTGGGACATGCACTCCCTGGGTGTAACTCTGGCTTTATAGACCAAAGCCGCACAAGCACCACCGGTTAATCTTAATAACTATACCCTGCAGCTCTGCTGCGGTTGGGTGTGCCGTCGTAACGTTTGACTTAAAAGAGATACGTTTTTAGCCTATATCAGGGGCCTGGGCTGTTTCTCTTCCGGCAATACCGGCAGTTTCATTGTGTTTATAAGTATAGGGTCAGTGACCTCTTTTGCCCGCTCAAGCAGCATTTCCTTGCCACGTTGGGTGATGGCAAAAATTGGAATAGCAGTACCGAACTGAGCCAGTGCATGTCCTTTTATTTGTTCCCTTATATGGCGGGACGTGCATCCTGTGGTTATATCCACCAGACTGATGAACTCCTTTGCGTCTTCTTCACCCATACCGGTAACGTGTACTCCGAAGGTGATAATCTCCACATCATGCTGCTTTTCAAGTTCACGCATCTTAATGACATCCGGTGCACATATAACAGATACACCGATGCGCATGTACCCCATCCCGATTGCCTTTTCCACCCCTGCCACCTGGTCCAGGGCTGCCGTCCCGGGGTCAAGTACCGTACCCCCTGCCTCTTCTATGCGCTGAATGAGTTCCGGTATGGGTGTGGTTTCAACCAGGCCGGATATCCTGCTACCGATCCCCTGCGCCAATGTGGGGCGGCTTGTAATAACGGTACCTGCACCCTCACAGGCTGTGACACAGGAATCCAGCAGTCCCCTGCTAAGGGCGGTCATGAATGTCTCACTGGCACCAAAACCCACGAAAATCTCCATTTCTATCTCCCGCCTGCCTGTGAACATCCCGAAATCCTCAATCCTGAACTCGATGTTGCCCTTCACTGATCCGGGGGTGAATTGCCTGATGTTCCTTACCTTGGCAAAGATGGGGCAATAATCGGTTTGCGGCTGACCTACTTCAACCACTTTACCGTTTTCGACCACAACCCTGGTCTTACCCAGGGCTTCCATTACATGTCTGTCTTTTTTTTTGGGCATAATCCAACTTCCTGATTCTTATTAATGTTCAACTCCACGAATAAGGGGTCTACCACATTCAATGCTCTCGAACTGGAATGTGGTCTGGGTTATATTGAATTTCCCTGCCATTACCTTGTTGATGGCATCGATCAAGGCTACGGTTTCACATACCTGTATTTCGCCTACCAGGATATGGGCACTTAAGGCATGTACATTGGAACACACGCTCCACAGGTGGATATCGTGAATACCTTCCACGCCCTCAATGGAATTCACTGCCTCGACCAGTTCATTGATGTCCACGTGCCTGGGTGTGGATTCCATCAGGATGTGGAGCGAATCGCGTATGAGCCTAACAGAACCCAGCAGTATGACGGCCACGATTATGAAACTCAACACCGGGTCGGCAAGTAAACTGCCAGTGAACAGGATGATAAGGGC
>JAUWRA010000215.1 GCA_030610815.1 Methanosarcinales archaeon | reverse complement strand
AAGGGAGTACTTCTGTCTTGTTGCAAAAAGGATCGAGGGAAAGGATGCACTTCGGAAGAAAGGGTTTATGGTTTTCGATCTGGATGATTTTGATGCAGGTCAAGATATGCCCGGACACTGATTTACACAGATCTACACTGATACGGGGTTGCATCGCCTATGGCTGCTGTGTGTGGCTGCCACCAATAGTTGAAATATAAAATTGTAGATATAATTATGAAGGTAAATAATTCATTAACAATGCAGCCGCTGCACCCGCTACCTTCTAAGTAGTACCGCTATCGCAAAAACTGCCAATATCCCGGAAAGTATTGGAAAACCAGGCACGTCCAGTCCATCCTCTGCAGGTACTTTTGGGGTAGGGGTTGGTGTAGGGCAAACGGTCTTCAGCGGAATGGGCGTTGCAGATACTACGCTGTGGCTCACGTTAGAAGTTGTGGTCAACTGCAATGTAGTCTTGGCCAGCACCCTGGCATAGTTATATTCCACAATCTGCTGGCTGGGTGTCTCCAGCGAATCCGCATACTCATATGCACTCACTGCAAGTACCGGCTCGATACCGGCATTCCTTGATTCCTCAATAGATACCCTTGCGGCATCAGCACTGCGCTGTATCTTTGTACCCACATCAGAATATCCCATCAGGCTGATGGCGGTACTGGCCTGCACATAAGCCAGTAACGAATCATATATGGCACCGCTGTAATATCCCCTTTCATATTCTATTACTGCTCTATCAAGGGATACATCTGCCTCGTCCAGCAGTCCGGAGAGACCGTGCATGCTATCGGACTCACTGATAATGGTCCGTGCGTATGTGACCACTGATGATGCTGTTCCCACGTACCATCCGGCCCTGTCTTTCAACATACCGTCGTCGGTTGTGTGGTCCGTATTCACCAGCGAAAGCCACCACAGTACGGTTTCGGCCCTCATGGATGCCAGTGCCAGGGTCTTGACATAATCAATCTCGGTTTCGCTTGAGCGTGCATCCGCAAGCAACTGTTCTGCCATTACTACCCTTATCTCGGCAGCACCTACACCATCCACGTCCTTCACCCCTTCCTCTTTGAACCGCTCCACCTCCCGGCGGCTGTTGTTGACCTCCATGCTTACGGTTTGGTAAAGATGATCAAGATATTCGTCCTGGTCTTTGGTATTGGAATATTCCTCCCACCAAAGTATAAACTTCAGGTTATTCAGGACCAGTAGGCCCGTATTGGTGGCCCCGTAATATTGCTGCTCATCATATTGCTCCTGACCCCGCTCCAGCAGTACTTTTTGTATCTCAAGAGTGCCAGAGGTCTGTGTGGTCTCATTCACTGCCACAAGGTATAATTGGTTTGCTTCATCCAGTACATTCCTGCCAAGCGGACGCAGCACGTCCAGGTATTCTGCTGACCATACACCTATAGGCGGTTCAGACCTGTGTATCTCATGGCCGGTGAAATGTTCCACTGCATCCTCGATGGTTATTGCTTCTACTACTTCCACGTTCAGTTCCCGGCCCCGTTCTACCAGGTCTACTTCAATGGTCTTTTCTTCTACGGCTACGATATCCCCTTTGCGTACAATGGTGTTTTCTGTGATCACCACATTGATCTGGCCCTCTGGTACGATGAACAGGGACGTGCCGTGCTGTGCAGCTGCATCAAGTTTATACGGGATGCCACCCACCGGTCCGATACTTCCGTCAGGATTGATCATTCCTGTCATTACCACGCCATCAATGAGCTGCCAGTCCTCGATATCGGCTATGGCGGCTACGGTGAGGGCAGCACCGGCAGAGGGGCCGCTGATGATGGGCGAGGTCACTTCGATTATGAAATAAAAGTCGTGTT
>JAUWRA010000080.1 GCA_030610815.1 Methanosarcinales archaeon | reverse complement strand
GACCTGGACGCCCTGGCATGTATCCATGCAGAAGACCAGGAGATACTCGAATCATACGGCAAATTGACAAAGGGGGACCTGGAGCCTGAATCCTATTCAAAGAGCCGCCCGAATTTGTCAGAAGCAGTTGCAGTTGCCAATTCTATTGAAGATGTTATGGCTTTCAATGCAAAAGCACACTTATGCCACATCAGCACCCGGGAAGCTGTTGGTATCATACGGGGTGCCAAAAGTGGAAACTATGGAGATTCCGGGGGCACGGTCACAGCTGAGGCTGCACCGCACCACCTGTTCCTGTCAAATAAGGATTACGACCGGCTTGGCACACTTGGCAAGATGAACCCACCTCTCCGGAAAAGGCGCAGTCTCCAGTACCTGTGGAATGGCTTGAACGATGGTACTATTGATATTGTGGCCTCCGACCATGCGCCCCACACCGAAGCAGAGAAGCAGACAGATATCTGGTCAGCACCCGCAGGTGTGCCCGGTGTTGAGACTATGCTGCCATTGATGCTGCTGGCGGTGCGGCGCAATCTTATCCCCCTGCCCAGGATGGTTGAGGTCATGTGCACCAATCCGGCAATGATATTCGGACTGACAGAACACAAGAAGGGCGCCATCTGGAAGGGATTCGATGCCGACCTTGTGCTTGTGGATACTGCAAATATATCAAAGGTCGATGCTGATAAGCTGCACAGCAAGGCCGGCTGGAGCCCCTATGAAGGTATGGAAGCTATATTCCCCACAATGACCATATCCAGGGGCGAGGTGGTCTGGGATGAAGACATACATGCCAAAAAAGGGCGCGGCAAATTCCTGCCAGGTGCCGGGTACGAGGAAAAGGTTCAAGAAGAGCCGGCAGCAATGTGCAGTATTGATGAAAAATAACCATATCATGGTGTGAGCATGAGCGAAATAATCTCAAGTATTGAGAAAAAGGCGGTGGAGAACCATGCCCGGGTTGCCCTGGGTATAGGCAGTGTAAGTCCTAAACTCCTGCACAGTGCGGTTCTGGCAGGTGAGTTCGCAGAGGTGGTGCTTGTGGGGAACAGCAGTGAGATTTACGAGATAGGCACAGACCTAGAAGTGGTCCATTCTGACGAAGCTGCAAAGACCATAGTTGACATGCTTGCCAGCGGGGATGTGGATGCGGCTGTTCGCGGCACCCTGTCTGCTACGTCCACGCTGTCTTATCTCAAAGAAAGGCTGGGTATGGAAAGCCTCTACCGGGTGGCACTGCTGGAAACCCCTGACGGGATCCCACTGTTCCTGGCTCCGGTGGGTATTGATGAGGGGAGCACTGTTGAGGGTAAACTTGAGTTTATCAGGCGCGGGGCAGAGCACATCAGGAGGCTTGGTGTGGAGCCCAGGATAGCGATACTTTCTGGCGGGAGGTTAGAGGATAAGGGGCGGGACCCGTATGTGGATAAGACGCTGGACGATGCTGAGTTTGTCACCCGCAAAGCCAGGGAAGAAGGCTATGATGTACGACACTACGGCATACTTATCGAGGATGCAGTGGGTGAGGCTAACTTTATACTTGCTCCTGACGGTGTATCAGGGAACCTTATTTTCAGGACTTTGGTTCTGGTTGCAGGTGGGTACGGATATGGTGCAGTCGTGTTGATGGATAAGGTTTTCGTGGATTCCAGCCGGGTAGGCGGGCATTACACCAAGGCTATTATGATAGCTTCCGCACTTGCGGGAAAAGACCGCAGCTAAAGGATAAAAAACCACATCCTGGCCATATCCCCGGTTTCGTTTGTGGGCACAGCAACGGACGCAGTAACGTAGTTATGCATCTTTTCGAGTGCTCTGGTCTGCAAGGTCTTCTATCGTGTCCCCGCCCTTGCTGATGCCAGCCTGGAAGAATGACGCCAGTATTGCGACAGTACTGCGACAGTATAGCAACCCTCACGAACATTATGACTGCGGCGGATATTCCGATAATTTTCAACTTTCTGAATGCTATTATCGTTCACTTTCTGGCATTTTCTGAATGTTACTATCGTTCATTATTGGCATTTTCTGAATGCTACTATCGTTCACCTTTGGCATTTTCTGAATGATACAGTCAGTCCGAGTCACGTCTCAGGAGGACGAGGCTGTATTGTACCATTCCAATCCGTGTAATCTGTGTAATCCGTGTCTTTTAAGTTTGTTTCAGACGCGCATCAACACTGATGCACTCACCTGAAAATCATAACCCAAAAATATTTCACAATTCATAACAAAAAAACATATCTACAATAGACAATCACAACATAAGCCATTAAATAACTGAAAAACAATGAGAGTACAAGAATGTCGGATGACACCATCGCTAAAGAATGGCCACCTGTACGGGGTGATTATACAGTGGTCGACCCCCGCTCGCGGATTTGTGTAGCCACCCTTGCCAGTGACATGGAAGCGTTCCCTGGTGCATGTATGGTAGGCAGCTGCAAGACAGAGAACCTGGGTATTGAGAAGATCATTATCAATACTATTTCAAATTCCAATATCAGGTACATCTTAGTATGCGGCACTGAGTCAAGGGGACACCTTTCAGGCAACACACTTCTTGCAATACACAAAAACGGTATAGATGAGCAGGGCAGGATAATCGGATCGGACGGTGCAATTCCTTTTATCGAGAACATCCCCACAGAGGCCATTGAACGATTCAGGCAACAGGTGGAACTAATTGACAGGCGGGGACTTGTTGAGACCGGCAAGATACAGGAATTGATCAATGAATACCGTTCAAAGGACAACCCCTTCCCGGAACCGCCTATGGTCATTGAAACCAGGAAGAAGAAACAAAAAATAGAGCGTGAGATTACAGGCGGGGACATGATGATAGCCCCCCATATCCTGATGGACTCAGCATCAGGGGTCATATTTTCCGAAACCTGAAACAAGGAACTACTTACTTCGTTTGCAGTAAACTAACTACATGATCTTATAGATTATAACTATAAAAATAACAGGACTGATCAACATGTTCACATTCCAGAAAGTGCAGGAGATAGTAAATATCGCTAATATCAAGATTGGCGGCCAGCCCGGCGAATACCCGACAGTACTGGCAGGGACCATCTTCTACAACAAACACAGCATAGTCTCAGACCCGGACAAAGGTATCTTTGATAAGCCTGCTGCCGAGAAAATAATCAACAGGCAGCAGGAACTCTCTGATGAGACTGGCAATCCATGCATGGTGCACATATATGCCGAGAGTGCCGATGCGGCAATGCGCTACCTGGACTTTGTGAGCAATGTGACCGATGCGCCCCTTTTAATTGATTCTACTGAAAGCAATGTACGAATGGCTGCAGCCAGTTATGTAAGTGAGATCGGTTTGGCCGATAAGACTATTTACAACAGCCTGAATATGGCAGTGACAGAAGAAGAGATCGAGGCACTGACTTTATCTGACATGGATACTGCCATCATCCTGGGCTTCAATGCAATGGATTCAAGCCTGGGCGGGCGTATGGAACTGTTGGAGAACGGTGGAAAGGTACTGCCCCATGGTCTGCTTGAGACAGCAGATGAATGTGGCATCAAGAAGAAGCTCATCGACCCCAGCATTACTCCCATGGGAAACGGTGCCGGAGTAGCGCTCAGGATGACCATTGCTGCCAAGGCAAAATGGGGGCTTCCGGTGGGTTCAGGTATCCATAATGCCCCGTCTGCATGGAACTGGCTTCGAAATATGGGGGAAGAAGATAAACTCATTTACAAGATATGTGATATTGCATCCACTGGTATCCAGCAGATGGCAGCCGGCGACTTCATACTGTACGGTCCTATCGAAAATGCGCGATATACATTCCCAATGGCAGCCATGGCTGATATCATGATATCAGAAAGCGTGGCAGACATGGGGATCGAACCTGTGGAAGGTCACCCGATATGGAAATTGGTTTGAATGGGTCTATAATGGGGCATGCGAATATACCGATACGTATAAATTTCATATACCATACTATGATATTGGTGGAAGTTTATAATAGAAGTTATTAGTAGAAGTTTATTAGTAGAAGTTTATTAGTAGAGTTTCATTAATAGAAGTCTGGTTTTATTGGACGTGACATGTTGTGAAAAAGCTGGGATTTTTTAAGCGCAGGAAACTCAAGTCCATATTGAAAAATACACAAGACGGACTGACAATACTTATCAGGAAAAACCCTACTGTAGATTCTCTTGCAAGTGCCTATGCCCTTGCAAGGATTGCAGAACATTTTCATATCAATTCAAAATGCTATTATTCCGGCACCGTACACCATAAGGGCCTGCTAAATATAATGGGATCTGGTATAGAACCTTTGCCTGATGTGATCACAGATGAACTTTCAGGTACTCTTGCTTTGGTGGATGTGGTCCCAAGTGAACTACCTGAAGATGTCAGTGCTTTAATTGATATCCCTGCTATAATCATTTCGCATTCCAGGATGGCGACTAAGGATATCAAATGCCACTATAAGGATATAAGGGCAAATGTTGAAACAACTTCTACCATCATGGTCCAGTACTTAAGAAGCCTTAACGTACCAATAGACAGTACCATCGCAACCATGTTCCTGTTCGCAATCAGGGACCGGACCAGGACTTTTTTAACCAACCTGAATAAACACGGACTTGAAGCATACCTCTTTGTACTTGAGCACATGGACCATGACCTGCTCCTGAAATTAGAGAACCCTGCTGTAAAATCCGAGACATTTAATGATCTTTCAAAAGCACTGAATAACAGGGAGATAAAAAATACATACCTTTTGACCAATACCGGTTATATCAAAGACCCTGGTACCCTGCCAAAGGTATGCAAATATATGCTTGACCTGGAGGGGATATCTACCGCCCTTGTCTATGCAGTGGACACTTCCAATATATACGTATATGCAGTATCCAACAATATCGAGATCAACCTGACACAGGTATTTAAAAAAGCATTCGGACACTGTGGTAATATAATCGGCAATTCGTCTTATGCATCCATTACCATTCCACTGGGGCTGTTTAGTGTAATTACCAAAAATAGCAATAATGCCAAAAGTAAAGAGTTAATGTTAGATACCATTAAAAATTCAATCTCATCAAGGTTCTCCAGGACAATTAAGGAAGGAGAAGGTAAACTGGAAAACGAATAACCTGCTTATTCGATAGAAGGGTAACATCATCCACTAAGTACAGTATCTACAGAACCAAGCCCATATCCACCTTTGCACTGGACACAGACTCCCCTTGTAGTATCAAAGCAATTGCTACATACGAGACGGCCACATAACTGGCAGGTAAACATTGTAGCCGAATGGTGACATATACTGCATATTCCTTTTAATTCCAAGATATATCGCCATCAATTGTGGTTAATTGATATAATGTCAAATAATTGAATCCCAAAATATACTTCAGGATGCCTGGTATGGGGAGTAGAACTCTTCGATTATCCACTGGCTCAATTCATCTTCCCAGCTTTTGTCAATGTTTTTCTTGTCGACTAACAGGGAAGATTTGTGTTCATCACGTTTTTCGATTTTACATTTCATGATATTCATACCATTACTTTATACATTACGCTCTAAAAAGCCAACATGTATTATGCCTTAAATAGTTGTCGATTTTTTCTACAGTCATCGTATGAAAAGGATATCCCGGTTTATTTACATTTGATAAAAACAGGATAAAAAAAAGCAAAATGGGTGGTAATTACCACCCTCGGGTCTGCAGTATTTCCTGTTCGGGAATGCTGCTTATACTGATACCTTTCATCTGGTCGCCCAGACCCTTTGAAATCTCGGCCAGTACACCCGGATTGTCAAAATTATTAACAGCTTCTACAATGGCTAAGGCCATCATGGACGGATTCTCTGATTTGAATATCCCACTGCCAACGAAAACACCATCAACACCAAGCTTCATCATCAATGCCGCATCTGCAGGAGTGGCAACACCCCCGGCTGCAAAGTTCACTACTGGAAGGCGCTGTCGTTGGGCGGTATCCACAACCAGTTCGATCGGAGCCTCAATTTCACGGGCTACCCGTTCCATTTCCTGAAGGTCCATGCCCTTTAACTTACCGATCTGCTCGTTGATCAGGCGCATGTGCCGCACAGCTTCGCTCACATCGCCTGTGCCTGCCTCGCCTTTTGTGCGTATCATGGCCGCTCCTTCGTGTATCCTGCGCAGGGCTTCGCCCAGGTTCCGTGCTCCGCATACAAAGGGGATGGTGAAGTTCCTTTTGTCTATATGATATTTAACGTCAGCCGGTGTGAGCACTTCTGACTCATCGATCATATCCGCGCCTAACGCTTCCAATATCTCAGCTTCCACAAAATGCCCGATACGGGCCTTTGCCATAACAGGTATAGTGACCGAATCAATGATCTCGGCAATGATCTGCGGATCAGCCATCCGTGCCACTCCGCCAGTTTTCCTGATATCGGCCGGAACCATATGCAGGGCCATGACCGCAACAGCCCCGGCATCTTCTGCTATATGTGCCTCTTCCGGAGTAGTTACATCCATGATGACTCCGCCCTTTTGCATTTTGGCAAACCCGCGTTTTAATAGTTCAGTACCGTGTCGTAGTTTTTCAAGTTCCATTTTATCAACCTGCACTCTAAATGTAATTCATGCCTATTATCTTTACGTCTGGCAGCATATGAAGTATAATTCCGAATACTCATGTAAGGATGTATCCATATAATCCAGACTTAATCTAATATGATAAATGATAAAACTTGCTTTCTATTACCGGAAATAAAGTGCAGACTTTCTATATTTATAAAATATAAAATATAAAACACCATAATCACTTTTTTTGCACCTTTTTTTTGATTTTGCTTGATTTGTCGAAATTTTTATATTGTAGTACTGTAAGATATTCTCTTTAATTATGGACGAATTGGATATTTTTATTCTTGGATTTCTTTCAAGGAATGGCCGGATGCACAGTACCGACATGGCAAAAGAACTTGGAGTTGCCACTTCTACCATCCACAAACGCATTAAGAACCTTGAATCTGAAGGCATAATTGAGATTTTTACAATAATAACTGACCCGTCCAAACTTGATCTCAACATTACCACATTCATTGGCCTTAATATAGATTCAAGCCTGAGGATCAATATAATCAATAAACTCAATAATATCGAAGATATACTTGAGATATATGAACTGCTGGAACCCTATGACCTGTTTTTAAAAGTAAGGACCTTTGACATAAATTCCCTTAAGAACAATGTACTTCGTATAATCAATGAGATAGATGGGGTACTTGGGTCAAGCAGCCTGATCACTACAAAAAGGCATAAAGAAAAAGTATGTAACATTTTAATAAAGGAATAAAGGAGGTAAAGTAAAATGGGTGGTAAAGTAAAATGATCTTAGGTCTGGAAACAGTTATGATCCTGACTGTGATAGTATATCTTCTTGGCGGGGTATTCGTATTATTCATTTATGAAGCTTATGGAAAAACGAAACAGAAGAACTTATTAATCCTGGCTATCGGGTTTTTTATCCTGATATTTGGCAGTAATTTCGATATCCTTGCGTCTGTAGTTTTACCTGATATGTCTTCAGAAGCTGCCCGGGCAATTGCTTTATTAGTGGAAATCCCAGGTATACTGATAATGCTCTATTCGGCATTGAAGTCGTAAGTAAATGGAGATAATAAATGGAAGGAAGATCAACAGACAGGCGAGAACGATTCGCAAGGAACTGGAAGCTTTTAAGGATTCCATCGAAATCAAATTTCCAGGAAAACCTGTTGAACTCAAGGATATTGACCAGTGCCATAACAAGGCTTATGGACCAGTTCCAGTCCCAGACCCTTCCTGTTATCGAAGATGTATGCTACCAGCTTGGAAAAGAGGACTCAAATAATTTGAAAAGCACACTCCATATCAAGAAAGATACTCCACGATCATGCCTTGAACCTATGGAAATGGTATGCCTGCTTAACGGGATTGATACAGATATCATATCAGAAAAAAATACCACTGCATCCCTTAAAATATATGACTGTCCCTTTAATGACGTACTGGTGGGTATTGTACCTAATATCGTAGTGTGCAGGAATTATTTCAAAGGTATGGCACACGCTATAAATCCTGATGTAAGTGTCATGCAGCCTAAAAAGAAATGCAATGAAGACGGCCAATGCGAGTTTGTTATCAAAGTGACACTTTGAGCTGACGTTTAGAGATTTTTTTAGAGACTTTTTATTATTTCCTGGAACGGTTTATAACCACAGAGTGCACAGAGAACACAGAGAAAACAATAACGCTCTGTGCTCTCTGTGGTTGATTTTCTTTGCCATGATCCATTTATCATACTTGATCAGAATAAATTAAAAAGTCTCTTTTTTCCTAACCCTTACCTTTTCTTACTGCAACAGCAGCCCCGTAATTAAAATCCTTCATCTCGGCTGCGCAAAGTAGTGCCTGTCCTGTTACCAGCAGGTTGTTTTCCAGGTCCACCAGCAGTACTTCATCCATGGCCCTGATAGAAGGGTCAACATCAACAACATGTTTGGCAAACAGGGTTTTGCCCTTAAGGACAAAGGGTACTGCATCTGCATGTACAGTGACCCGATATGCAGGCAATTCCAGGAAATCATGAAGGCGCAGGGCACCTTTCATGCTCAATGTAAGGAGTCCGTCCCTGGCGCGGACAGTGGCGATCCTGGTCCCGTTGAAACTTACCTGCCTGATCCTGTTGGTCCTGGACATTAGAAACTCTGAATCGTCAGGGAACAGGGTACGGCCTACCCCCCTTCCGAACTGGAAATCCGCAATGGTCCTGACACGTTTAAGGTTGCTGGACATAAAACTCAACAATATAGCCCCTCAATGGCTGTTCCTGCAAATTGCGATAATATCGCTCAATATGGCACTGGCAGTCTCCATTGACCCGGCCCCTTTTCCGGTCACACATACAGGACCGGCCATGTCGGTCTTTAACAAGGCTACGTTAAGTGTGCCTCCCACTGCAAGTGGATGTTGTTCAGGCACAAGTTTGGGCGAGACCTTAATTACGCCATTCTCACCGTCTTTCACTTCTCCAATAAGCTTGATAACCATCCCTACGTCCCCTGCCAGGGTGAGGGCCTCGGGTGTGATCCTGGTGATGCCTGTAACCTCTACATCATCATAGGTCACATCCATCCCGAAAATGGAATTTGCCAGTATGACAAGTTTACATGCGGCATCGATACCCTCAACATCGTAGACGGGATTGGTTTCTGCATAGCCCAGTTCCTGGGCTTCACCCAGTACGTGCTGGTATGATAAGCCCTCCTCTGTCATCCGGCTGAGTATGTAGTTGCAGGTACCGTTCAATATCCCTTCTATACCAATGATCCTGTTGCCTGCCAGGGCATCATGTGCCAGGTTCAATATTGGCATGGCACCGCCCACTGTCGCTTCATACCTGAAATGAACAGCATTGTTTTTTGCTTCATCACATAACTGGTTGTACTTGAGTGCAAGTGGACCTTTATTGGATGTCACCACATGCCGCCCATGCCTGAATGCTTCCAGCATATAGGTAAGACCTGGTTCCCCGTCATCTATATTTGTCGGGGTAGCTTCCACTACCAGTTCATGATCCACATCCCTGATCACTTTGAGTGACATAACATCAGATGTGGCAACCGAACCCGATTCCTTTTTCCTTTCCAGTGCAGCCTCAAGGTCTACTCCATCAAGTTCGATGCATGCACCATGGCTGTCAGATATTGCAACTACTTTGAGGTTTATGCCTGAACTTTCCAGGTAATCCTGTTTATGCAATAATGCATTGGCCACGCCCTGGCCTACTGCCCCGAACCCGATTATGGAAAGTCTTATGGTCTTCATGTTTTCACCGATAATTGATCCTTTTCTATGGGTTCGATGACCAACAGGTCCTTTTCCGAGGCAACCCGTCTTAATATGTCCAGTGCTTTACCAAGCTCTGACATGCCTACTGCATTTATAACCAGGGATGCTGATGATGGTTCATTTATCCCGGGCATGGAGATGGACAGGCTCACCACTTCGGCAAAGCCAGTGCTGTCGATCTGGTCTATGGTATCACCCATGTCACTTTGGACTATGTGGCCTATAAGGATGACCGTCACTTCTTCGTACATTAGTTTTTTTCCCACACGCACTATACGAACCCCTCCATTTTCCAGTTCGGCAATGATATCATTTAATTTGCCGTTGGTCAACTGGAAAACGACCTGTACGGGTATGGCACCCCTGGGTGTGCGCTGATCGTGTTGGTGCAGGACACTCATTATATTGGCACCGAACGTGGAAAGTGGTTTGAGGGCCTGGACAAGCTGGCCGGGTCTATCCTTCAACTCAAGGTCCATTGAAACAATCATAGAATATATTCCTGGGAAATATTTTAGGCATTAATGCCTGTGACGTTAAAATTTTATTCATTTACGCCCTTGTCAGTATTAAGCATTTTGTGTATTAGGTTTTTCAACGTATAGGAAAGTATAAACGCATTTCGATATAGGTAATTATCTTAGTTTCAATCAAATCTTTTTACAGGATTTACAGGATTGAATCGTATCCTGTCAATCCTGTCAATCCTGTCTGAAATTTCCATTTTCTTAATCAGCAGGTCCCTGTATATCATTAAAAAAGTTCATCAATGAGAATTTTACTTTATCCAGTTCCACATCTATGATCTCCTCACGCTCTTCCTGCGGAAAGGCATTAAATACCGAATATTTTTTCCACTGCCGTGGTGATGTGGTAGTGAACCTGCCGTCCAGCAGGATACGCACGCCATGGTCAGTTGGGGAGCGTATGACCCGACCCATTGCCTGCCTGATCTTACGAATGGCAGGCACCTGGATTGCATAATCCCAGCCGTGTCCGGCAA